>JAZQAA010000184.1:0-5959 GCA_045544975.1 Oscillospiraceae bacterium
GGTGAAACAGAAATTGAAGTGCAGCGTGCTTCACAGCGCTTTGTGGAGTGCATGAGGGAAGAACTCGAAGTGCAGAAGCAAAGGCTTCCGCTCCGTGTGTTGGGACCTGTTCCATGCACCTATGGAAAAATCAATGGAAAATACCGTTACCGGATTATAGTAAAATGTAAAAATACCAGGGAATTCCGCAGCTTTATGTGGGATACCTTAAGGAATGCCGGCAGTCTCAAGGAGATGGCGAGAGTTCATGTCTACGCGGATATGAATGGCAGCATCGGCATATAATTTGGGAGGAATCAAAATGGCTATCAGAAAAATTGTAACAAAGGAATCCGCTATTCTGCATTCACCCTGCAGACCTGTGGAGCAGTTTGATGACAAGCTCGCACAGCTGCTTGATGATATGCATGAAACACTCGAAAAAGCACAGGGACTTGGCCTTGCCGCTCCTCAGGTAGGTATCCGCAGAAGAGTTGCAATTGTTGCAACCGAAAGTGGTGAAGTACTTGAATTTGTCAATCCTGTTATCCTCAAGTCCAGCGGAAAGCAGCGTGATGTGGAAGGCTGCCTGTCCTGCCCTGATCAGTGGGGATATGTTGTTCGTCCGAATAAATGCAAGGTTCGTGCACAGGATCGCAATGGAGAATTCTATGAGGTGTCTCTGACAGGTCTTGACTGCCGCTGTGCCTGCCATGAGATTGATCATCTGGATGGTCATTTATTCCTTGAGCTTGTTGATGAATTTGTCGCTCCTGAGGAGGAATAACATGAAGGACATGAAAATTGTTTTTATGGGAACTCCCGATTTTGCAGTTCCCTCACTGTGTGCGCTGGTTGACAGCGGTGCAGAGGTTGCAGCGGTTTTTACGCAGCCCGATAAGCCCAATGGCAGAAAATATAAGCTCGTTCCTTCCCCTGTGAAGAAGAAGGCACTTGAATACGCCATCCCGGTATATCAGCCGAATTCCCTGCGAAAGGATCCGGATGCTTCTGAGATGATGGAAGTCCTTCGCCGGATTGAACCGGACTGCATTGTTGTTGCAGCCTATGGTCAGATTCTTCCGAAGGAAGTGCTGGAGCTTCCAAAATATGGCTGTATCAATGTTCATGCTTCGCTTTTGCCGAAGTATCGTGGTGCCGCTCCCATTCATCACTGTATTCTGAATGGTGAGAAGGAAACCGGTGTGACCATTATGCAGATGGCTGAGGGACTGGATACTGGTGATATGCTCCTCAAGGGTGTACTTGCCATCGGAGAAACGGAAACCACTGCAGAACTCCATGACCGGCTTTCCGTACTCGGTGCAGAGCTGCTCGTGAAAACCCTGCAGTCCCTTCGTGATGGTACTGCCGTTCCGGAAAAACAGGATGACAGCCTTTCCTGCTATGCTTCGATGATCCGAAAGGAAATGTCAGCACTTGATTTTTCTCAAAACGCCTTGACCCTGCATAGAACAATCTGTGCACTGACAGGCTTCACACAGCTTGACGGCAAGCGCTTTAAGGTGTTCCGCAGTCAGGTGCTGGAAGGCACCGGGTCCGCTCCCTGCGGAACAATTATTGATCCGGAGGCCTTCATTGTCCAGTGCGGTGATGGAACATTGTTGCAATTGACAGAAGTGCAGATCGAAGGCGGAAAAAGACTGCATACATCTGATTTTATTCGAGGCAAGAAGCTGACAAAGGGTCAGCAGCTTGGTTAAACAGAAAGGAAATTGATTATGGAACTGATACTGTTGCTTTTGCCGGTAGTTCTCTGCCTGGCAGCATCCGCTAATGTGAATGGTACCTATAATAAATACAGTAAAGTGCAGAATTCCAGGGGATTGACAGGTGAACAGGTAGCTCGCCAGATTCTTGATGCCAACGGTCTGCATTATGTTCGCGTAGAGCATACAAGCGGAAAGCTCTCCGATCATTTCGATCCCAGATCCAATGTTGTACGCCTTTCCGACAGTGTGTTCAATGAAACATCTGTTGCTGCACTTGGCGTTGCCGCACATGAATGCGGTCACGCAATACAGCATGCCCAGGAGTATTCTCCTGTTAAGTTGCGTACTGCACTGGTACCGTTCGTTAACATTTGCTCTCATGCATGGTACTTTGTGTTCCTGCTTGGAATTATCTTTTCCGATTCTTCACTCGGCAGTCTGATCTGGATTGGTATCCTGCTCTTTGCAATGGTTGCGGTTTTCCAGCTGGTGACACTTCCGGTGGAATTCGACGCAAGCAAGCGTGCAATGCAGATTCTCGAGGGAAGCGGCTTCCTCTATGGAAATGAAGTGACCGGTGCTTCCAAGGTTCTGAAAGCAGCAGCGCTGACTTATGTAGCTTCCCTGCTCAACTCCCTGATGCAGCTTCTGCGTCTTGTGATGATTGCAAACAGGAGAAGGTAATGGAGAGTGCAAGATTCCTTGCGGTCCGTCTATTGGAACGCACCTTCAATGAGGGGAGCTTTTCCAATCTGCTTCTGGACAAAACTTTATCTGAGTCAGGGCTTTCATCAGTGGATAAAAAGCTTTGCGCACAGCTCTATTATGGCGTCATTGAGCGCAAGCTGACGCTGGAACACATAATTCGGTGCTACAGTAAAAAACCACCGGAAAAGCTTGATACCGTCATTCGGACGATTCTGTTTCTTGGATTATATCAGCTTGCCTACTGTGAAAGAATTCCGGACAGAGCTGCTGTCAATGAGAGTGTTCTGCTGACAAAGCAATGCAAAAAATCAAGTGCATCCGGGTTTGTCAATGCCGTTCTTCGCAGCTTTCTGCGCGATGAGAAAAAAATCAAGCCGGCTGCCTCAAAATGGCAGTCCTATGAGGTGCGATATTCTGCACCTGCTGCACTTTGCCGGCAGATCACAATGGAGCATGGTGCGGAGTTTGCAGATGCTTTTCTTGCGGACAGCCTGAAAACACCGCCAACCACCATTCGCCTCAACCCTCTTCGCGGAACTGTACAGGCACTCGAAGAGGAGGGGCTTTCTCCAGCTCCGCTGGAATGTCTTGCAGGTGCTTATACGATCTCTGCAGCAGATGTTCGCAGCAGTCGTGCATTTCAAAAAGGGATGTTCCATGTACAGGATCTATCCTCACAGCTCTGTTGTGCCATTCTTGATCCGCAGCCGGGTGAAACTGTATTCGATCTGTGTGCTGCCCCGGGCGGAAAGAGCTTCACCATCGCACAGCGAATGGAGAATCGCGGAAGTGTTCTTTCGTTCGATCTGCATGAGCACCGTGTGAAGCTCATTGAGCAGGGAGCGCAGCGTCTCGGCCTTTCCTGCATTACAGCCGGAACAGGGGATGCAGCGGTCTTTGATCCCGCGCTTCCATCGGCGGACAGGATCCTTTGTGATGTACCCTGTTCGGGACTCGGCGTTATTCGCAGAAAGCCGGAAATCAAATATAAGCCGCTCTCTGAATTTGAGGAACTTCCCGAGGTGCAGTATGCCATTCTTGAGAATGCAGCCCGTTACTTAAAACCCGGCGGCATTCTGGTGTATTCGACCTGTACCGTGCTCAAGAGAGAGAATGAGGAGATTGTACAAAAATTCCTTCGGGCACATCCGGATTTTGAGCTTGTTCCCCTCAATGAATTTGGTTCTACGGAGGGCTATGCCACTTTCTCCGTTCTTTATGATAACTGCGACGGTTTCTTTGCTGCGCGATTGCGAAAGAAGGTGTGAGCGGATGGAACAGCGAGATATTTTGTCGATGCGTCTTCCTGAGCTGACAGCAGCTCTCCAGGAGCTCGGCGAGCCGAAATACCGTGCCGCTCAGATTTACCGCTGGCTGCACGAAAAGAAAGTCTCTGATTTTACCCAGATGCTGGATCTTCCACTGGCGCTGCGCACAAAATTATCTGTTGAATTCTGTACAAAAAGCCTATTTGTTGCCAGAAAGCTTGAATCTTGTATGGATGATACGGTAAAATACTTATATAAGCTGCCGGATGGTCAGTATATTGAAACAGTGCTGATGTCCTATCAGCATGGCTGGCGGCTTTGTATTTCCACACAGGTGGGATGTAAAATGGGATGCCAGTTTTGTGCATCCACCATTGCGGGCTATGTCAGAAATCTGACAGCATCCGAAATGCTCCTGCAGATTGATGAAACCGAGCGCGATGCCGGTGTAAAGATTTCCGGACTTGTCCTCATGGGCATCGGAGAACCTCTTGATAACTATGAACAGGTAACACGCTTTCTGGAATTACTTTCGGATGCAAAGGGCAGGAACATGAGTCTGCGTCATGTGACGCTTTCAACTTGCGGAATTGTTCCGAAAATCCGGGAGCTTGCAGATCGGTTCAGCGGACTTACGCTTGCCGTTTCACTGCATAGCCCAACGGATGCCGGACGAAACGCGATTATGCCTGTTAACCGGAAATATCCCTTGCAGGAACTGATGGAGACGTGCCGGTATTATTTTCAGAAAACAGGCCGCCGTGTGACATATGAATATGCTGTCATGCAGGGCGAAAATGACCATGAATCGGATGCCAGAGCATTGGCTGTTCTTCTGAAGGGACAGCAGGCTCATGTCAATCTGATTCCCGTCAATGCAGTGAAGGAGCGAAGCTTCCATGCAACGCGAAAGGCTGCACAGGAATTTATGCAGAAGCTTGCAGGGCACGGTGTTCATGCAACAGTGCGCCGTACACTTGGAAGTGATATTGATGCCGCGTGCGGTCAGCTCCGCCACGAGGCAGGACAGAATGATTGATTACAGAAAGGCAGGTGAGGATATGCGATGTGCAACAGCCACCAATATTGGTTTAATCCGTGATGAAAACCAGGACGAGGTTCTTGCAAAGGAATATGACCATTATATTCTGGCGGCCGTTTGTGACGGTATGGGCGGTGAACGCTCCGGCAGTCAGGCAAGTGAAATTGCCATCCGGGAATTGTTCGACCATTTTTCAGCCGGATATCATAAAGGAATGGATGCGGATGAAATCCGTATTCTTCTGATGTCATCCATATCCGCTGCAAATTCTGTTATCTATACAACCGCCAGAATGGATTATCGCAGCTATGGTATGGGAACCACTTGCGTTGCTGCATTTGTGGAGCCAGGCTATATCTCGATTGCCAATGTCGGCGACAGCAGAGCGTATCTGATTGAAAACGGTTCGATGCGCCAGATTACGGAGGATCACACTGTGGTCAATATGCTGTACCAACAGGGCAAAATCCAAAAAGACCAAATGCGCCAGCATCCCCAGCGCAATATGCTGACGCGCGCAGTCGGAGTGGAAAGGGTGATACGCCCGGACTATTTCCGTATACCCCACGATAAGGATTTCATACTCCTACTTTGCTCGGACGGTCTGTCCAGTTATTGCGAGGAGCAGGAAATTCTGAAGATTGTGAACAGCAGTCCATTTGAAGAGATGCCCAAAGCACTTATTGACCTTGCCCTCAGCAAGGGCGGCAGGGACAATATTTCTCTTGCAATTGTGACGAAATAATAAGTATGGAGGATATGATGGATAAGTATATTGGAAAAAAACTTGACGGCAGATACGAAATCACCGAGCAGATCGGCACCGGTGGAATGGCGGATGTCTATAAGGCAACGGACATCATCGACAATAAAGAAGTTGCTGTAAAAATCCTGAAGAAGGAATTTGCCGAGAATGAAGAATTTCTTCGCCGTTTCCGCAACGAATCCAAAGCGATTGCGCTGCTCTCCCATCCGAATATTGTTAAGGTTTATGATGTCGGTTTCTCCGATAAAATCCAGTTCATTGTGATGGAGTACATTGATGGCATTACCCTCAAGGAGTATATTGAGAATGAGCGTGTTCTGACATGGAAGGATTCCGTTCACTTCATCATTCAGATTCTCCGTGCGCTCCAGCACGCGCATGACAGAGGAATTGTGCATCGTGATATCAAGCCGCAGAACATCATGCTCTTTACGGATGGCACCATCAAGGTCATGGACTTCGG
>JAZQAA010000185.1:0-2734 GCA_045544975.1 Oscillospiraceae bacterium
CGTTTTCGCTTTCGAAGGATATCCATGTGTCTCTTGCACTGGCAAAGAAATATATCGCGGATTACCTTGGTTCCTACCCAAAGGTTTCCACATTCCTCGAGAATGTTGTGGAAAACGGGACGGAGAACGGCTATGTCTGCACGATGCACGGCAGGCGCAGATATGTGCCGGAGCTGAAATCCAAGAATAAGATGGTACAGGCAGCCGGCAAACGCATTGCCATGAACACGCCCGTACAGGGCACGGCAGCCGATATCATCAAGCTTGCGATGGTTCATGTGCATGATCGTCTGGAACGGGAGGTGCCTTCTGCGAAGCTCCTCTTGCAGGTGCATGACGAACTGATTGTCGAAGTACCGCTTTCTGACGCAGACGCTGCTGCAAGAGTTCTGCATGAGGAAATGGAACAGGTTTGTCAGCTTGCCGTACCGCTGACAGCGGAAGTCAACAGAGGAAGGACTTGGTATGATGCAAAGGGTTAAACGCGTAAGCGGTGAAGATACTGCCATTCTTGAACAGATCACTGCGCTTGAGGCGCAATGCATCCCCAATCCTTGGAGCTATGAAATGTTCCTGCTGGAAGCGCAGCGCAGGGGCGGTATTGTTCTTGCAGCGCTTGACGAGGATAATACTGTGGCAGGATTTCTGACTGCACAGTGCATTGCAGATTCTGCGGATATTGGCAATGTCGCAGTGGATCCTGCAAAACGGCGGCAAGCCATTGGCAGTCTGCTGCTATCGGAATTTCTGCAGTCACTTGAGGATGGAACGCAGGTTTTTCTTGAAGTCCGCGTTTCCAATACTGCTGCCATAGCACTGTACAAGAAGTTTGGGTTTGAGCAGGTTGGTATCCGGAAACGCTACTATGCCAACCCCACTGAGGATGCTATTTTAATGCAATTAGGAGGAACATCATGTTAATACTTGGAATTGAAAGCTCCTGCGATGAAACCGCAGCAAGCGTCGTTGAAAACTGCACAACACAGCGTTCCTCGGTCATTGCTTCTCAAGCAATGGAGCATAGACTATACGGCGGCGTTGTGCCGGAGCTCGCCTCCAGACGGCACTGTGAAAACATCCACGGTGTTGTGCAAAGAGCACTTGACGAAGCTGGCTGCACTGTTGAGGATCTCGATGGTATTGCCGTTACACACACACCCGGTCTGATCGGCGCACTGCTTGTAGGTGTGAATTATGCCAAAGGACTTGCCTTTGCTGCAGGGAAGCCCCTGATTCCTGTCCATCACATTACGGGGCATATTGCGGCGAATTACTTAGCGCATCCGGATTTAAAGCCCCCGTACCTCTGTTTAGTAGTAAGCGGCGGTCATACGATGCTTGTTGAGGTGCTTGACTACACACAATTCCGTATTCTTGGCACCACACGGGACGATGCAGCCGGCGAATGCTTTGACAAATGCGCTCGTGTACTTGGTTATCCCTATCCAGGTGGTGTCCAGATTGACAAGGCAGCCCAAGTAGGTGATTGCACCAAATACCCACTTCCGCGTCCAAGAGTTGCAGGCAGCGAGCTGGACTGCAGCTTCTCCGGACTGAAAACGGCTGTGATCAACATGGTTCATCATGCGGAGCAAAAGGGTGAGGAAATTGATGCCCCCTCCATGGCAGCAAGCCTGCAGCACACCGTTGCGGAGATCCTGACAGAAAAGACGGAGCTTGCTGCAAAGATGACGAGCTACAGCACAATTGCCATGGCAGGCGGAGTTTCCGCAAACTCCGGCCTGCGTACGCTGATGGAAGCTATGTGCAGAAAACATGGCTATCAGCTCTATATGCCGCCGCTTTCTCTCTGCGGTGACAATGCAGCAATGATCGCCTGTCAGGGTTCGTATAATTATCTTGCTGGAATCCTTGCAGATGAAAGTCTCAATGCTTATGCAAGCAGCAAGGCGATTGGGGAAGTTCTTCACCCATAAATCAATTTCCATAAGTGAAAATGCCTTCCGGAAAAACGGAAGGCATTTATTTTGCTATAAAAGAAAGACCTTCCCGAAGGAAGGTCTTATCTTTATTGTTTGTTACTCAAGTCCTGCAATTTCTGCAGTGTAGAGCGGGAGCGGATTAACCGCTGCAAGGATTACAGCCCAATCAGGATCAAGGCCTGCACCCTCCTGTGCTGCATAAATCAGGATGTAAGATGCGTCAGAAGCGTCAAGGTTGGAAATTGCGTTGCCTCTTGCATCTGTCTCACCGTGGTCCTCAGACTCGCCGGTTACATCACCCAGGAAGAATGCGAACAGTTCCATCATTTCGTCTGTCTCAGAATAGATGTAAGCCTCAAGACCTGCACCCTCTGCAGCAGCGTAAATCAGGATATAAGATGCGTCGTTAGCATCTGCCTCACCAGTCAGGGTTACGTCACCCTTAACACCGATATAAGCAGTACCGCCGTCGATCTCATGTGTAACACCCAGTTCATCTGTAATTGTTGCAGCAATGGAACCTACATAGTATGCACCATCATTGTCAACAAATACGGATTCAGGAGACTGACCGTTGTAGTTTACAGCATCATAATCAGGTGCTTCAACACCATCACCGATCAGAGTAGTAGAAGTGCTGGTACCATCACTATAATATGTAATCATAGTCAGAGTAGAAATCAGATCCTCAGCCTCAAACTCTCTCGGATCATGAGAGAAGTAGAACTGGTAGTTGGAAGTTACTTCATAGTCATAACCTGTTACATACGGGTCGGTAACATCCTCAGACG
>JAZQAA010000186.1:0-2995 GCA_045544975.1 Oscillospiraceae bacterium
CAGGGCAACTGGACGGATGTCTATGGCATCTGTGCCGTACTCTACCGCATCCTGACCGGCTGCAAGCCCACGGATGCGCCGAGCCGTATGGACAACGACAATCTCTGCGCACCGCACGAGATGAACCCCAGCATTCCGTGGAATGTTTCCAGAGTCATCATGAAGGGCATGAGTCTCTTCGGTGCGGATCGTATTCAAAGCGTGACGGATCTTGTGACGCAGCTGTTTCATCACGAGGAAATTCCGGCGCAGACATCGGTTCCCGTAACCGAGCCGCAGTACCGCCAGCATACACAGGCTGCCCGTCCTGCAGCGCAGCAGCACTACCAGAAGCGCTATCAGGAAGAAGAGGACTACGACGATTACGAGGTAGAGGATCGTGACAATGTGATCGACCGCATCAAGATTCCGATCATCATCGGTGTTCTGCTTGCACTGGTGCTCTTTGTCATTGCCATTGTTGTACTGAATTTCCTGGATATGGGGCCGTTCTCCAGCAAGCAGGACAGCAGTATTACAGATCCGACCTCCATCACCTCGGAGACGGTGGATAACATTGTGACAGAGCCCGTCAGTGATGAAACCATTGCAACGGACGAAGAAGGCGACAGCCTCATGCCGAATCTGGTTGGTCATCATTATGAAACCAAGAAGACACAGCTCGAATCCGACGGCTGGCTCTATCTGGAGGCAACCTACGAATACAATGATGAATACAAAAAGGGCATCATCGTTTCTCAGGAACTGGAACCCGGTGAATTCTTTACCTATGGCTCCATTGTCAAGGTTGTTGTCAGCAATGGTCCTTCCTCCATCATTCTGCCCGATTACGAGGGCAAGACGCTCAAGGAATATGAAGCAGAGCTGGATGCTCTGGGTCTGACCAATTACACTACCGAAGCCGTTGAGAATTACAATTATGAGACGGGCGAGGTCATTGAGCTGAGCAAGGAGGCTGGCGAATCCTTTGATCTGACCGGCACAGAAACGCTCAAGATTTACTACGCGAACAATCCTGAAACCACGGAACCGCCCACAACGGAACCGCCGACGGAGGAAATCACAGACCCGCCGACAGAACCGCCCACTGAGGCTCCGGCAACGGACGCACCTACAGAAGCGCCCGCAACGGATGCACCTGCAACGCAGGCTCCGGAAGAAGGCGGAGATGTTCCGATGGACGGCGAATATCTCGAATAATCAAAACAAATCCCCTGCTCCGGATGGAACAGGGGATTTTTGATTGTAGGGGGAAGTATCACTGGTTCAGCATGATGATGAGTATCATGAGCGGAAAACCGCCGAACACAGCACCGAACAGCACCATGCCGATTGTACCGGCAGGAGAAGGGTTGAACAGCTCCTCAGGATCATTCGGATCGAGCATATAATTGCGTGTTTCACCAATCCGCGGATAGCCGACATTGGATGCGGTGGAATCCATTTTCCGGTAGGTTCTGCCATTGTAATAGTATTCCCACACCGGTGCATAGAGGGTGTTCCCCTTGGAGCTGCGCCTTGTGTTGAGGGCAATGCAGGTCACCTGCACCGGCTCCGAGCAGCGTCCCTTTTTGCTGAAAAAGCTGCAGACTGCACTCACAGCAAGACCGCCGCCAACCAGAACGAAGAGTCCGAGAATCAGAATCGGGACAATCTGCTTCGCCAGAATGGGAGCAATCTCCGGATGGGCTTCCTGGTACTTGAAGATCAGCGGTACAATCACCATGCCAAGACCGACAAGCAGAAACAGTAAGGAGCCGAACAGCTGTTTTTTCTTATTCTGTGTCAGCATCATAACCCCTGCTGCTGTGAAGCAGACGCCAGCAGAAACAACACTGTACAGCGGTTCCGTCTTGGAAAAGATAACTGCTGCAATGATACTGCCGATGAAAATAATCAGAAACAGAATGCCGCCGATCGAAGCCCTGGTTTTCGGGCGTTCCGATGTGCCGTCATCGCGGTAGGAATAATGCGTGCCGTCATCACTGGCATCATAACGATCCTCCGGATTGGTATATTCGCTCTCATCACCGCGCATATACTTGTCGTCAAAATAGTCTCTCATAGCAAATCCCTCCTATTCTTTGAAAACATCCCGAAGGAACAGAATTCCTTCGGGATGCTGCATTATACATTGAAACGGAATACGACAATATCGCCGTCCTGCATTACATATTCCTTGCCTTCAAGGCGCAGGAGTCCCTGTTCCTTAGCAGCTGCCATAGTACCGCAGCGCATGAGATCGTCATAGGCAATGACCTCGGCACGAATGAAGCCCTTCTCGAAGTCCGTGTGGATCTTTCCGGCAGCCTGCGGCGCCTTGGTGCCGCGGGTAATTGTCCATGCGCGCACCTCCTGCTTGCCGGCTGTGAGGAAGGAAATCAGTCCGAGCAGGCTGTAGCCTGTCTGGATGATGCGGTTCAGACCGGATTCGGAAAGTCCCAGCTCCTCGAGGAACATCTGCTTATCCTCCTCGCCCATGTCGCCGATCTCAGCCTCCACCTGTGCACAGATGGGCAGTACAGCAGAATTTTCTGCCTCTGCAATGGACTTCACTGCCTGGAAATGCGCATGATCGGAGAGATCCCCTGCAAAGTCATCCTCGCAGAGATTGGCTGCATAAATCACGGGCTTTGCGGACAGAAGAGGGGTATCATGCAGAAATTCCTGCTCATCCTCCGTCATCTCGAAGCTGCGCGCAGTTCTGCCCTCTTCCAGATGGGCAGCAAGGCGCTCGAAGAAATCCACCTGCACGGCAGCCTTCTTGTCACCCTTCATCAGCTTCTTAGCACGGTCAATTCTTCTCTGTACCATTTCCAGATCGGAGAAAATAAGCTCCAGATTGATGGTTTCGATATCTCTTGCCGGATTGATGCTGCCATCCACATGGATGATATCAATATTCTCAAAGCAGCGGACAACATGGACAATCGCGTCCACCTCGCGGATGTCCGCGAGGAACTTATTGCCCAGACCCTCGCCCTTGGAAGCGCCC
>JAZQAA010000187.1:0-4172 GCA_045544975.1 Oscillospiraceae bacterium
AATGGAAACAGCTTCTTGCAGGGCTTCTCAGTGCAGCTATGCTGACTGGAACTGCATCCCTGTACGCAGACGCAGAGCTTGAACTGGTCGGATACAAGGGTGATCTGAACCAGGACGGCGAGGTCACAGTCGTTGACATTATCGGCTTGCAGCGGCATCTGCTGGGATTTGAGACGCTTCCGTCCGTATGGCACACTTACTGCATGGACATGGACGAAAGCGGCAGCGTTGATGTCGTGGATCTCGGCATCCTCAAGAAATGCGTATTGAACGACTTCTGGTTGGGCATTTATGAAGAGCAGGACACCACAGAACTCGAACCCACCGAGGTAACCACGGATTACATGGAACCCACGGATGAAACGGATCCTTCAGAAACCACCCAGCCGACAACGGAATACATCGAACCGACCGAGGACACAACGGAAGAGCCGACAGAAGCGCCCAGCTTCATGACAGCACCGCTTGCCACCATGGGTGGTTCTCTGCCGAGTCAGGGCACAGCAAATCTTGTCGTATTCTATGTGGACTTCCCTGACTGCCAGTACACTTATGATCCGGGTGAAGCGCTGCTGCAGGAGATTTCCTTCGGTGCAGAAGATACAAGCGATCAGAACTATCCCTTCGACAGCTTCAGTGCTTTCTATAGCCGCTCCTCCAAGGGCGCAATGCAGCTCACCGGACAGGTATTCCGCTATACCACGAAGGAAAACCAGTCCGCCTATGACACGGACAAGGAAAAGCTGACAAAGGAATGCTTTGATGCATTCGCTGACAGCGTGGACTTCACACAATTTGACGGCGACGGCGACGGCAAGATTGACGCAACACTCTTTACTGTTCCGACCGCAGCGGGCGATGACAACTGGTGGCCCTGCGCAGGTCCTTCGGGCACCATCACCTATGGCTATACTGTGGACGGCATGAGCGTTGGTCACATCATCACCGGCAATGCACAGGTGGAATCTGCAAGCGATTATCGGAACTTTGTGAGCAGCTATCTGCATGAGATGGGACACTGCATGGGTCTGCCTGACTACTATCTGTACTCCTCCGATGACTATGAGGGAATGCACGGCAATGCCGGCACAGAACTGATGGATACGGATGCATCGTCCGACTTCGGCTGCTTCTCCAAGCTCATGCTTGGCTGGTATTTTGACGATCAGGTGCAGGTTTATGATGCAAATGCAGGCGCCCAGACCTTTACACTCCAGAACGCCCAGACAAACGAAGGCAACTGCGTGATCATTCCCTACGGCGAGCTGGCAGACGGTTACCACTCCGAATACATGATGGTTGAATTCGTCACTCCCGATAACAACAACAGCGGTATCGCAAAGTTTATGAGCTGGTGGCAGCAGGTCGGCACGGGCATCCGTGTCTACCACATCAAGGCTGACAAGCAGGAGGAGTCCTACTGGGGTGATTATCTTAAGTACCAGAATGGATCAGAGGCAACGGGCTTCAACGATGCCGGCATTCGTCTGATTCGACTGGTCAATGACGCCGAGGGCGGCAGTGTCTTTACAACGGGCGATGTCATCGACGGCAATATCTCCGGTTTCCACTGGTATGATTCCAGCGAAAACGAGAGCATCGAAACCGGTTTTACCATCACTGTCGGCGAGCTGACAAGTGAGGGCTACACCATCACAGTTTCCAACAACTGATATTCCAGAACCTCCCCGATCTGCTTCGGGGAGGTTTTTTGTGCAATATGTAGATTTTTCGCTTCCCCCTTGTAACAGGGTGAATTTTCCTGTATAATAAAGGTATTACAAGCCCCATAGCAATGGGGAAAAGGAGGATTTTATGAACAAAGCAATCCAAAAGCGCATTGCTGCAGCTCTGGCTGCCATGCTCTGTCTGCTCATGCTCGTGACCAATGTCGGCGGCAGTCACATCAGCAGTGCAGTCAATGCATACGCAGCAGCGGAGGATACCGCAGCAATGGCAGAATTCCTGAATGCGGCTTACGACAAGGAGTACTGCAATATCTATGACGGTACATCCAAGACAAGCGGCTTCAACATGAACGGCAGAACCTACTATCAGGGCTTTGCCATGGGCAAGTACAACAACAGCACTGTCACATTTAATGTTGCAGATGCAAACACTTTCACCTTCACGCTTGGTCACTGGGATGATCAGGGCGGTAATGATGTGGGTGCCATCGACATCAATCTGGACGGTGCATGGGCACAGACCATTGATGTCAGCAAACAGATGGTATGCACAGATTACACCATTGATGTTTCTGCGGCAACCACCATCCAGATCAATGTTCCTGCAAACAACTACTATGGCTTCGGTGATGTTTCCATCGATGGTGTTGTCAGCGAAAACACCTGCGATATCCCCGTTTACACAACATCCGAGCTGTTCATTGAAAGTCTTTATGACAAGTCCTACTGCAATACCTATAACGGCACAGCCGCTTCCACCAACTTCAACATGGCAGGCAGAACCTACTACCAGGGTCTTGCTATGGGTAAATACAATGACAGCTATGCGACCTTCAATGTAGAAAATGTAAACTCCATCACCTTTACGCTCGGTCACTGGGACGATCAGGGCGGCAATGAAACCGGCGCAATTGATATCTACATGGACGGCGCATGGGCACAGAGCATTGATGTCAATAAGGAAATGCTGTGCACCGAGTACACACTCGATGTCTCCGCCGCTTCCACACTGCGCATCTTTGTTCCGGCGTACAATTACTATGGCTTCGGTGATATCACCGTGGACGGCATCGCTTCCGCTGCGCCCTACAGCACGCCTGTCTATGAGACAAGCGAAGCATTCCTTGAAGCATCCTACAACACCAATTATTATACTGCTTATGATGGAACCACTGGCACCAACTACTTCAACATGGCAGGAAGAAGCTATTTCCAGGGCTTCACACTCGGCAAGTACAATGACAGCTTTGTCACCTTCAATGTAGAGAATGTCAATTCTCTTACCTTCACACTTGGTCACCTGGATAACCAGGGCGGCGATGAAACCGGCGCTCTTGATATCTACATGGACGGTAAATGGGCACAGAGTATTGATGTCAATAAGGAAATGCTCTGCACCGAGTACACACTCGATGTCTCCGCTACTTCCACACTGAAGATTCTCGTTCCGGCAAACAACTACTACGGTTTCGGTGATGTCACTGTTGACAGCATTGCACCGAACCAAGTACATTCCGTTCCGGAATATGCAACCAGTGAAGCTTTGATTTCTGCAGGCTATGATGCAGCATATTTCACCATCTACGATGGAACCACTGGCAATAACTATTTCAATATGGCAGGCAGAAGCTATTATCAGGGCTTCACACTCGGAAAATACAATGCCAGCTATGTTACCTTCAATGTAGAAAATGTGGATTCCATCACCTTTACACTCGGTCATCTGGACAACCAGGGCGGTGACGCTGAGTCCGTGATTGAGATCTACATGGACGACAAGTGGGTACAGTCCATCGATGCCAATAAGGAAATGCTCTGCACCGAGTATACACTCGATGTTTCCGCTGCTTCCACGCTGAAGATCTATGTTCCGGCTGACGGCTACTACGGCTTCGGCGATGTGACTGTGAATACAATCACCCCGATCAAGCAGCATTCTGTTCCGGAACACACCACAAGCGAAAGCTTTGTAACCTCCGGTTATGATTATGCTTACCTTACCGCTTATGATGGCTCCACCGGCACAAGCTACTTCAACATGGCGGGCAGAAGCTACTATCAGGGCTTCACGCTCGGCAAGTACAACCCCAGCTATGTTACCTTCAATGTAGAGAATATTGATTCCATCACCTTTACGCTCGGTCATCTTGATGATCAGGGCGGTGACGCGGAGTCCGTGATTGAAATCTACATGGACGGCAAGTGGGCACAGTCCATTGATGCCACAGCAAATATGCTCTGCACTGAGTACACACTCGATGTTTCCGCAGCCTCCACACTGAAGATCCTCGTTCCGGCGGATGGCTACTACGGCTTTGGTGATATCACTGTGAACAGCATTGCCTGCGCAAGACCGCACAGCGTACCGACCTATGAGAGCGGCGCAGAATTCGTAGTTTCCGGCTTTGATGCAGCATACAACACTGCATACGACGCGACCTCCGGTACCAACATCTTTACTATGATGGGTACCAACTTCACACA
>JAZQAA010000188.1:0-10492 GCA_045544975.1 Oscillospiraceae bacterium
GATCCGACTTGGGGTACCTTCAGCAACAATGGATCCGCCGCCGTCACCGCCTTCCGGACCCAGGTCAATAATGTGATCTGCCATCTTGATAACATGGAGATTGTGTTCAATGACAATGACGGTGTTTCCGGCATCCGCCAATTGATTGAGCACCTTGATCAGATCGTGCACATCGGCTGTATGCAGACCCGTGGTTGGCTCATCGAGGATATAAACCGTCTTTCCTGTTGCACGCTTTGAAAGCTCTGTGGAGAGCTTGACACGCTGTGCTTCACCGCCGGAGAGCGTGGTTGCCGGCTGTCCGATTTTCACATATCCAAGACCTACATCCTTAAGAGTCTGCAGCTTTCTTGCGATTTTAGGAATATGCTCAAAGAACAGCACACCTTCATCAACAGTCATCTCCAGAACATCGTGAATGGATTTGCCTTTATAATGCACATCGAGCGTTTCACGATTATAACGCTTACCCTTGCAGACCTCGCATGGTACATATACATCCGGAAGGAAATGCATCTCAATTTTCAGAATGCCATCACCCTCGCAGGCTTCACAGCGTCCACCCTTAATATTGAAGGAGAAACGCCCGGCGCCATAACCCTTTGCCTTTGCATCAGCAGTCTGTGCAAACAAATTGCGGATATCCGTAAACACGCCTGTATAAGTCGCCGGATTGGAGCGAGGTGTTCTGCCAATCGGTGACTGATCTATGCAAATCACCTTATCAAGATGTTCCATTCCTTCGATACTGTCACATTTTCCGCCCTTGATTCTGGCACGATTGAGCGTCGAAGCAAGGTGTTTATAAAGAATTTCGTTGACAAGTGAAGATTTTCCGGAACCGGAAACACCTGTCACACAGGTGAATTTGCCAAGCGGAAACCGGACATCAAGGTTGCGGAGATTATGCTCCGCAGCACCCTTAATATGCAGGAATTTTCCAGTACCTTCACGATGCTTTTCGGGCAATGGAATGCGTTTTCTGCCGCTGAGATATTGGCCCGTAACAGAATTTTCGCACTGCAGCAAATCCGCAGGCTTACCGGAAAAAACAACATTACCGCCATTGACACCGGCACCGGGACCGATATCAATGATATGATCCGCTGCAAGCATGGTGTCATCATCATGCTCGACCACGATGAGCGTATTGCCAATGTCGCGCAGATGGCGCATGGTTTCAATCAGCATTGCATTATCGCGCTGATGCAGACCAATACTCGGTTCATCGAGAATATAGAGAACCCCCATAAGGGAAGAACCAATCTGTGTTGCAAGACGGATGCGCTGGCTTTCGCCGCCGGAAAGTGTTCCGGATGAACGCGACAGCGTCAGGTATTCCAGTCCCACACTGCTCAGGAAACCCAGTCGGTCACAGATTTCCTTAATAATCCGCTCTCCAATGAATTTTTCCTGTTCCGTTAGTGTCAGGCTTTCAAAAAACTGCAGCATCTTTTTAACTGTGAGTTCTGTCAGTGCAAAAATATTCAGACCACCGACTGTAACAGAAAGCACCTCGGGCTTCAGTCTTGCGCCATTGCATTCAGCGCAGACAACCTCACCCATATAATCCTCAAGATCCGCTCTTGCGTAAACACTTGAGGTTTCTCTATAACGGCGTTCAAGGTTTGGAATGATACCTTCAAATGCAGCAAAATAGCTTCCCCCGCCAAGATCTCGGCTTCGGTGAAGCAGCAGCATCTCATCGCCGGTTCCGTAGAGGAACACCTTCACCACCTCGGGCGGCAGCTCATTCACTGGTGTACTGAGAGAAATCCCATACTTCTCGGCAATTGCATTGTAATACATCATGGCAATGGAGCCGTCCTCCAGATGATTCCATCCAGAAGCGTGTATCGCACCCTCCGAGATGCTCAGCTGAGGATTGGGTAGAATAAGTTCAGGATCAATCCTCTGGAACACACCAAGTCCCGTACACGATTCACACGCGCCATAAGGGTTATTGAAGGAGAAAAGTCGCGGTGTGAGTTCCTCCATACTGATATTATGCTCCGGACAGGCATAGTTCTGTGAAAAAGACAGAAGCTCCCCATCTACCACATCGACATGAATAATGCCGCCTGTGAGTGAAGAAGTCGTTTCCAGACTGTCCGTTAAACGGCCAGTAATGCCATCCTTGATAACAAGGCGATCAACAACAATCTCTATTGTATGCTTATTGTTCTTTTCAAGCTTGATATCCTCGGACAGATCATAGATAATGCCATCTATTCTGACACGGACATATCCGCTTTTACGGGCGCGTTCAAGCTCTTTGATATGCTGTCCCTTTTTGCCGCGGATAATGGGTGCAAGGAGCTGAATCTTGCTTCCCTGCGGCAAAGCCATAATCTGATCAACAATTTCATCAATGGACTGCTGGCTGATCTCTCTGCCGCAGACAGGACAATGCGGAATACCGATTCTTGCGTACAGCAATCGAAGATAATCGTAAATTTCCGTCACTGTTCCGACAGTTGATCGTGGATTCTTGGAAGTTGTTTTCTGGTCTATGGAAATCGCAGGCGACAAGCCATCAATGCTGTCCACATCCGGCTTATCCATCTGACCAAGAAACTGTCTCGCATAGGAGGACAAGCTCTCCACATACCGCCGCTGTCCATCCGCATAGAGCGTATCAAACGCAAGCGAGGACTTGCCGGAACCGGAAAGTCCTGTCACGACAACAAGCTGATCTCGTGGAATGGTAACATCAATATTTTTCAGGTTGTGCACTCTGGCACCCTTAATGACGATTTCATTTTTTTGCATCATGACTCTCCCTTGAGTTTGGCAATTTCATCACGCAGGAATGCAGCGTGCTCGAATTCGAGCATTTTTGCAGCTTCCTTCATCTGTGCTGTCAGGCTCTCGATCAGTGCTTCTCGCTCCTTCTTGGAAAGCTTGGGTTTTGTTGTTTTTTGCTCAACATCTTCCCTGCTACTAATTTCAATGACATCGCGGATTTCCTTACGGATGGTCTGCGGAATAATACCATTGGCTTCGTTGTAAGCCATCTGAATTTCACGACGGCGCAGCGTTTCACGAATTGCCCGCTCCATAGAACCCGTCACTGTATCCGCATACATGATTACCTGACCGCTTGCGTTTCGTGCGGCTCTTCCGATCGTCTGGATCATGGAGGTTTCGCTTCGGAGGAAGCCCTCCTTATCCGCATCAAGAATCGCTACCAAGGAAACTTCCGGAATATCCAGTCCCTCACGAAGAAGGTTGATGCCGACAAGAACATCAAATTCTCCAAGGCGCAAATCACGAATGATCTCCATTCGTTCAATGGTATCAATATCATGATGAAGGTATCGCACCTTTACACCCATGCTTTCAAGATATTCTGTCAGATTCTCTGCCATTTTCTTTGTCAGCGTTGTGACAAGAACGCGTTCATCCCTCTCGCTGCGCAGACGGATTTCAGAAAGCAGATCGTCCATCTGACCTTCGACTGGCTTGACAATGACTTCAGGATCCACAAGTCCTGTAGGACGAATAACCTGTTCCACAATTCCTGCAGAATGCTCATGCTCAAAAGGTCCCGGTGTCGCACTGACAAACACCGCCTGGTTGATGTGTTTTTCAAACTCCTCAAAAACAAGCGGACGATTATCAAACGCACTGGGCAGACGGAAGCCGTAATCGACAAGTGTTGTTTTTCTTGCACGGTCACCGGCACTCATCGCGCGAACCTGTGGAAGTGTCACATGGCTCTCATCCACAATTAACAAGAAATCCTCAGGAAAATGGTCAAGCAATGTATAAGGAACACTTCCTGGAGCGCGTCTTGCAAGTACTCGTGAATAATTCTCAATACCGCTGCAAAATCCGATTTCACGCAGCATTTCAATGTCATAATTGGTGCGTTGTGCAATTCTTTGTGCTTCTATGAGCTGATGGTTGGCTGTAAAAAATGCCACTCGTTCAGCAAGTTCCTCTTCAATATCAGCAATTGCCGCTTCCATCTTTTCATCACCCACAACATAGTGGGAAGCCGGAAAAATCGCGGCGTGCTGAAGCACCGCCTCCACCTTACCGGTTAGTGTATTGACCTCGCTGATGCGTTCAATTTCATCACCAAAAAACTCTACTCGAATCGCAGTTTCCGTAGCGTTTGCCGGAAAAATCTCCATCACATCACCGCGGACGCGGAATTTATTACGGGAAAAATCAATATCGTTTCGTTCAAACTGGATATTCACAAGCTCCCGCATGAGCTGCTCCATCGGCTTTTCCATACCTGTCCGGACAGAAACAACCATGTTTCGGTATTCCTCCGGACTACCAAGGGAATAGATACAGGAAACGCTCGCAACAATGATGACATCCCGTCGTTCCGCAAGTGCAGTGGTTGCCGAATGGCGAAGCTTGTCAATCTCATCATTGATGGAGGAATCCTTCTCAATATAACTATCCGTACTTGGCACATATGCCTCCGGCTGGTAATAATCATAGTAAGAAACAAAGTATTCTACAGCATTATCTGGGAAAAAGGCCTTGAATTCAGAGCAAAGCTGTGCTGCCAGAATCTTATTGTGAGCAAGTACAAGCGTTGGTTTATTGACATTAGCAATCACATTCGCCATTGTGAAAGTCTTACCAGAACCAGTTACACCGAGCAATGTCTGCATCCGCTCGCCACGATTAATACCTTCTGTAAGCTGACGGATTGCCTCCGGCTGATCCCCCGTCGGCTGATAGTCCGACACAAGTCTGAAATGCTCCATGACAATCCTCCTTACTTCTATGATTCTTTACTATTATACCACATAAATCCCATTTCGTCAACTGGAAAAGAGAACAAATTTTTCGATTGTCACAAAATTATCGAATTCATATGAATCCCCCGATGAATCTTCATCGGGGGAGAAAAAATCATTCTGCTGCGAGTACGGGAAGCGGCGTTTCCGGACGGAACATGGGCATGAGCTGTAGCTTGAACTGATTCATTCTGTGCAGGCGATCAATACGCTGCTTCTTTTCGGGGTCATCAATTTCACCGGAACGGATATAGCGGTCAAGCTCAGCATAGGTGAAGCCGAGGTTTTCTTCATCCGTTTTACCGCACAGTCCATCTATCGGAACCTTATCAACGAGGACATCGGGAAGCCCAAGTACTCTGCCGATTTCCTTCACCTCCTGCACAGTGAGAAAGCACATCGGAGAGAAATCCCCCGCTGCATCACCGTAACGCGTAGAATAGCCAACCCAATCCTCGGAAAGGTTGCAAGTATTCACAACACGGCCATTGCAGCTCTGGGACACAGCATAGAGCGTTGCCATACGAATTCTCGGCGGAAGATTGGTCGTACTCTGTGTGCTCAGGGTAAGCTCATCTGGAATCGCATTCTTCAGTCCTTCTATTGCAGCACCGACATTGACTACATAGTGCTGAATTCCAAGGTGATCAACAAGAAGCTGTGCCATATCAATATCATGCTGGACACCGCAGGGCATGAGAACGCCAATCACCCTATCCTTTCCGAGCGCTTCTACGCAGAGCGCCGCAGCAACGGAGCTGTCCTTGCCGCCGGAAATACCGATCACTGCGTTGCAGCCTTTCCCGTTTTCCTCAAAAAACTGTCGGATCCACGCAACACATTCGTTTTTGATTTTCATTGCATCAAACATGGAGATTATCCTTTCTATGGTAAATTCAGATTGTGATCAGAAGGCACCGTTATGGAGCAGTGCACGGATTTCAGCAAGACTCTGCTCACGGAGCAGCTTGCCGTCCCTGAAAACAGGTATAAAGAGATTCCCGGGATATTCACAGGCTTTCTGCCAGGTGAAGCCGTCCTGATAAACCAAACGATCGTTTTCATCGCGAAGCACCACGCAGCAGCCCTTCTGGGACTTCTTGAATCCGCCTTCCTTGGGATTCTTGAAAATGGGATGGGGCAGTCCTGCAATTTCACAGTATGTTGCCTTAATGCAGGAACAGAAAGTATCACGGGTGAAGGGCTTGAGGATACCTTCTTCCTCAACACACTGCATGGAAAAGCTGCCGACACCGAGTGCAACATTCGAGCAGGCGAAGCCTGCCTCCATGAGAATCCGATAGATTTCCTCACAGCGCTGAATGGTGATAGAATCGCCATAGATTGCCTTCACATGGGGATCGAGTACTTTGTAGCCTTTTTGATTCACAGTACCGCCGAAAATATCCCAAAGGCGGAAAACAGTCTTTGTGACCACCTCCACACAGTCACCGGAATCACCGCGCATGAGCATACAACCATTATGCGCAAGAATTTCCGATTTCAGCTGTGGCAGCACATTGTCAATAATATTCCAGTAATCATAGGAATCAAGCACAGCCGAGAAACTTGTATCCGGATAAATCTCTGTGAGCAGACGGCGCAGAAGTGTAATTTCATCGCCGTCCACGGCGAAATTCGAACACATCACAGAATGCTCTGTGCTTGGACTTCCATAAGCAACCGGTTCTTTGGTGCAATCACACAGGTAGCAATATTCGAGGTATGGGATTGTAGGGACAGTCGCAGTATTCAGAAAACTCAGACACCATCCGGCGCCTGCTTTCACAGCAGAATCCGTACATTCCTCACCGCGGAAATCAAATGCACCCAGTGCTTTTGCCCGGGGCAAATCCTCATCACAGGTTAAGGCATAGTACTTCTCGACAATTTGGCGATAGGTCGCACCAACAGTTGCAGCGAGCATCGGATGCCAGCTCTCTGCAGAAATCAGACTCTCAAGCGATTGCGGCAGCCATGCAAAATCAGGATGGGTATTCGTAATGCCGAACATGGGTACCTGCATGGGGACACGGGATCCCTCTGGCAGAGAGATTACCTCAATCGGCAGATAACCGAGCTTGTGCAGCTTTTCAATTTTATCAATTCGATACGCCTTCACACCGAGCGAAGCATCCATGATACGGCGATATTCTCCAATAACTTTTTCAAACGGACGACCGAAAAATTCCTCATTGAAATAGTCAATCAGATAAGTTTTCAGAAAGCCCTGCAATCCAAAATGCACAACCTCCTGCCACATCTTCACTCGACTCATGCGCGGTGTAAAATAGGAAACAGAGCGCGTGATGTCTTTAGGAAGCATCTCTGCGTGAACAGCTTTGTAAAAATCAATGAGAAGCATAGGATTTGTTCTAAACAAGGTCAATCACCTCCACCATCGGGTGCATTTGTGTAAAGATACTGTTGGTTGTAAAAACACGGTTAATCAGTCCGCTTTCAAGCAGTTCTCCATCAAGAATCGTATTTTCACAGTGGGAAACAAAGAGATATATCTCCTTCGCCTGAAGCTCACGGAGTTTCTTTGCACTATGAAGAAAAGTTCCTCCGCGGCTGCAAATATCGTCCACAATGAGAATGCGGCTTTCTGGAATTCTCGTGGTTTCTCCTGCAACATCAAGTCCCAGAATCTTTCCGGTTGCCCAGTCACGCTTTTTGATACCGAATGCATAGGGCAATGAAAGCATCCCGCTGTATCTCTTCATCGCGCCTTCATCGGGATAAAAAGCCATGAGATCATCAAAGCCGATACGCTTTTGAATCTCAAAGAGGTAGGCTGTCGGCTGTATAATTTCCAGATGATCAATCAGCGCCTCGCTCACACTCGAATGCGGGTCAAGTACCGTCACCTTATCAAAATGCAGATCATTGAGAAATTGTGCGAAATATTTCAGAGTAAAAACATCCTCCTCGGTTTTTACTCTGTCCTGTCTGGCATTCGGAAGATAGGGCAAAGATAAGGAAATCCGTTCAATGCCATGCGCTCTCAGGTGTTTCACAAGAAACAGTAACGCCACCATTTCCTCATTGTTTTCATAATTCCAAGTAATCACAGCCGGCAGTTCCTTATCAGGGCATTTCTGCCTGAGAAGCAGAGTTCCATCGGGGAAATGCCCGAGCTCTATACACTGATCATTCAGCAGCAGCATGGTTACCCCTCCTTGATCGTAATCTGACACATCTTCATGGTTGTGAGTGCTGCCTGATGGCTCTCCGGCGTTACGCCGGCACAGCACGACGGATCAACGGCGATCGGATTTTCAGGAAAATTCGCTTTCAGAAGCAGTGCATTGGACACAACGCAGATATCCGTACACAGTCCGATCAGCTCTATACTGCATTCCTCTCCGCACTGTGTCTTTACAAGTTCCGGCAAACGAACACTGCCGAAGGTAGGCTTCTCAATCATTGTAAAGCGCTTGCCTTCAAGGGATTCTGCAACACGCAGATCCAATGCCCAACCGAGTGTTCCCTTAATACAGTGCGGCACTGGGAGCTGTTTACCCTCGCTTGTCTCCATATAATTTTCGAAGTGTGTATCGAAAGTCACAAAGATGTCGCCATCGAATGCACGGATTTTTTCACAGACAGCAGGGATAATTGCCTGTGCTTCCTTTGTGCCGAGCGCACCGTCCACAAAATCCTTCTGCATATCGACTACTACCAAAACCTGTTTCATCTGTTCATCCTCCTCATGCAGAGCTATGCTCTGCGATATCGTTTTGCCGGTCGATGCCCGGCGCCAGTTGAAATTTCATTCGTTTCCATCACATAATCCGCAATTTTTCTTCGGAAATTTGCTGGCTGATCATGATGCTGTGTAATTGTCTCCTGAACCCTTTGCAAAGCACTGAGTGTAAATGTCTCTGGAAGGAAATCAAAAATCATCCGGAAATGTGCAGCTTCGCTCTTCAATAAGTTGAGTGCTGACGCTATGATCGCCCCATGATCAAAGGCAAGATCCCCGACACCGGATAATCGATACTTCAGACCGCCGATAGAACTATTCGTTTCTTTAAGGCGGCAGTTCAAAGAGATTTCAGCATTGGTCAGCCGAAGATTACATTCATCATCTATTGTATGCATTTCTACATCAAACCATCTTGCTTCTGACGCATCTGCGGTACTACATACCGGAACTGTTCCGCCATTACTCAGAGCCAGATATGCCCCTGACAGAATCCATCCGCGCGGATCACGGTCCGGTTCGCTGAATATTCCGATCGGGTACAACGACTGCGGTGCAATTCCTGTTTCTTCCAGCGTTTCTCGATGCGCGCATTCCTCCATCGTTTCATTCCGGCGAAGAAACCCTCCAGGAAGAGCCCAGCTTCCTTGAAACGGATGCTCTCCTCTTTTTATGAGCAAAAGACTGAGGTGCTGTACCGGATCACGGCGGTAGCTGTTCTCCTCCTCTTCTCGAATTGTAAATAACGCAATATCTGCTGCAACCGATGGTCTCTCATATGCGTCCATGTGATAGGATGCAAGAAAATCTGATTCTGAAAACATCTGCTCCATTGGGCTCGCCTCCTTTGTTAGTTCTATTATGATAATAACATATTATCATTAACTTGTCAAGTCTTTTTTCAAAAAATTTCAGAAGATGAAACAATTCTTTTCGCGCATGGAAATCGTCTGATCCGTACCGACAATGATATGATCAAGCAATGTCACTCCAACTGTATCGAACAGCATTTTCAACTGATCGGTTACGGCAAGATCCTGTTCGGAAGGAAGTGCCAATCCTGCTGGATGATTATGCCCAATTACTGCACAAGTACATCTTGAAAGACAAAGACAGCGCATGAGCTGGCGATGGTTGATGGCTACCTTACCAGGTGTTCCCCTGCTGACAATTTTGCTGTCAATCAGTTCCTCGCGGTCATTCATAAGCGCAAGAAGCACCACTTCCTCTGCTTCATATTTTAACTTATCAGTAAAGAAGCGGCAGAGCTGCTTCGGATTTTTCAGCGGAACTCGGCTAATTTCCTCAGAATCAAATCTTCCAAGAAGCTCCGGTATAAATTTCAGATACGCTGCACCGACATCGCCGATACCGTCTATCCGGCGCAGTTCATCATAATGGGCATGGAATACATTATGCAGTGACCCGAATTGATCCAGCACAGTATGAGCAAGGAGATTGGTATCCCGTCGTGTATGAATCTGAAAAAGCAAAAATTCCAGCACCTCATGATCGGAGAAAACATCAATTCCAAATTCAAGAAATTTCCTCCTCATCCTTTCACGATGACCCTTATGCGGATTCTTCTGCTGCGCATTTTCCTTTGAAGTTTTTGTCATGAGAAAATCATCTCCTTAAAAAGATTTACAAATTTGTTTTTTTATGCTATACTATTAGAGAGTAAGCCGCATCTCACAGAAAGGATGTATCTATGAGAACGATCACAATAGGTCAGAATGATGCAGGACAACGGCTGGATAAATTTCTTCAGAAATGCCTTCCGTCACTGCCAAAAAGTCTTTTATACAAATCCATCCGTAAAAAACGGATCAAATACAATGGAGGCCGGTGCAAAGGAATGGAAATGCTTGCGCAGGGTGATATTCTTACACTTTATATCAATGACGAGTTCTTTGAAAAATCCATGGATACGAGTTTTTCATCCGCATCCGGCAAATTGTCAATTGCCTATGAGGATGAAAAAATTCTTGTTGTCAGCAAGCCATCCGGACAA
>JAZQAA010000189.1:0-6687 GCA_045544975.1 Oscillospiraceae bacterium
GCCTCCGACTTCAATGCACCTGCATCTTGCAAGGTGCATTGTTTTTTCAGAAAAAGAGAGCGTTTCACTCTTTACAAATGCGCAGAAATATGGTATAATAAGTGGTAAATATCCAATTTTAGATAGCAAACGGAGGAAATAACTTTGGCTTCTGAAAATATTCGTAATTTCTGTATCATTGCTCATATTGACCACGGAAAATCCACACTGGCTGACCGCATTCTGGAAAAAACACAGACCGTTGCACAGCGTGATATGGAGCAGCAGATACTTGACAATATGGATCTTGAACGCGAGCGCGGCATCACGATCAAGGCACGGGCAGTTCGCTTGAATTACAAAGCATCGGACGGAAAGGACTATGTGTTCAACCTCATTGATACGCCCGGGCATGTGGACTTCAATTATGAGGTTTCCCGTTCTCTTGCTGCCTGTGAGGGCGCGATTCTTGTCGTAGACGCATCACAGGGCATCGAGGCACAGACACTTGCCAACACCTATCTGGCCATCGAGCACGATCTCGAGGTTGTACCGGTTGTGAATAAGATTGATCTGCCGTCCGCAGATCCGGAGCGCGTCTGTGACGAAGTTGAAAATGTCATTGGTATTCCTGCAATGGATGCGCCGCGTATTTCTGCAAAGCTCGGCACCAATGTAGAGGCTGTTCTGGAAAAAATCGTAACAGATATGCCTGCTCCGCAGGGTGATCCTTCCCTGCCGCTGAAGGCTCTGATTTTCGACAGCTACTATGATTCTTATAAAGGCGTTATCATCTATGTGCGTGTCAAGGAAGGCACCGTCAAGGTCGGCGACACCATTCATCTGATGGCAACAGGCGCAGAATTCACTGTAACAGAAACGGGCTATATGAACACAAATTCCCTTGTGAATACCGGAACACTGACTGCCGGAGAAGTTGGCTATATTGCAGCCTCCATCAAAAGCATTGGTGATACACAGGTCGGCGATACAGTTACACTTGCGGACAACCCCTGTGACGAAGCGCTTCCCGGTTACCGCAAGGTCAATCCCATGGTATTCTCCGGTATTTATCCGGCGGACGGCGCAAAGTACGGAGATCTGCGTGATGCTCTCGAAAAGCTCCAGCTCAATGATGCCGCTCTGACCTTTGAGCCTGAAACCTCGATTGCACTGGGCTTTGGCTTCCGCTGCGGTTTCCTCGGACTGCTGCACATGGAAATTATCCAGGAGCGACTTGAGCGCGAGTACAACCTTGACCTTGTGACCACAGCTCCCTCCGTTATTTATAAGGTAACCCTCACGGACGGAACCGTGCAGTATATTGACAACCCGACCAACTACCCGGATCCGTCGCTTCTGGCTTCTGCAGAAGAACCCATGGTTAAGGCGGATATTCTGGTTCCCTCCGATTTTGTCGGCAACATTATGGATCTGTGTCAGGACAGACGCGGCGTATTCAAGGATATGCAGTACCTTGATGACACGAGGGTGACACTCAAGTACGAGCTGCCGCTCAATGAGATTGTGTACGACTTCTTTGACGCACTCAAATCCAGAACGAGGGGTTATGCTTCCTTTGATTATGAACTGATCGGCTATGCACCCTCCAAGCTTGTGAAACTGGATATTCTGCTCAATGGTGAAATTGTGGATGCCCTTTCCTTTATTGTTCACGCTGACAAGGCATATCCGCGCGCAAGAAAAATTGCAGAAAAGCTCAAGGAAAATATTCCGCGCCAGCTCTTTGAGGTGCCGATTCAGGCTGCTGTCGGCGGTAAGATCATTGCTCGTGAAACCGTTAAGGCAATGCGAAAGGATGTACTTGCCAAGTGCTATGGCGGTGATATTACCAGAAAGAAGAAGCTGCTTGAAAAGCAGAAGGAAGGTAAGAAACGAATGCGCCAGCTTGGTACAGTAGAAGTACCGCAGGAAGCCTTTATGAGCGTTCTCAAGCTTGATGAATAATTCTACCCCAAGGAGGTAACTACTATGAAACATACTTGTCCGCATTGCGGAGAGAAATCCTTCTCTCCGCTGCAGAAGGCACTTGCAGGTTCGCTGCGTTCCACGGGAAAGCCCTGCCCTTCCTGCGGCAGAAAATGCTGTAATGACATGGTATCCATTTATTTTTCTACCATCATCAGCCTTGCCATGCTCATTGGCTGTATTGCTGTCTATCTGACTGCAACCAGTGCAAAAACGGCAAGCATCCTGATCATTCTTTTTATTGCAGCACGCTTTCTGATTGTATTTTTGTTCGATATGTTCTTTGGAAAGCTGACCAAACCGATTCGTATTATGGAATAATATGACGGGAATCTATTTTCACATTCCGTTCTGTGCAAAAAAATGCCCCTACTGTGATTTCTTCTCCATTCCCTACCACAAAGAAACCACACAGCTCTATACAGATGCGATCATCCGCAATCTTCACCATTATGCCGTTCCGGATACAGTGGATACCATTTATTTCGGAGGGGGAACGCCATCGCTGCTTTCTGTATCACAGCTCAGCTCCATTCTGGATGCCTGTGTACGAACGCTGCACCTCGCAAGAGATACAGAGATCACCCTGGAGCTGAATCCTTCCGGTGACAGGAGGGAATATCTGCAGGAGCTGTACAAACTCGGCATTAACCGGCTTTCCATCGGAACACAAAGCTTTTCCGATGAACAGCTTCGCATTCTTGGCAGAACACACACTGCTGAGAAGGGCATACGAACCGTTCACGATGCGGCTGATGCAGGCTTTCGGAACATTTCCTGCGACCTGATACTGGCTTGTCCCCATCAATCGGAGCAGGTTCTTGCAGAGACACTCAATGTACTGACAGCACTTCCGATCACCCATGTTTCCTCCTATCTGCTGCAGTTAGAGGAAGGAACGGACTTTTCTAAGAATACAGCGCTTCAGAAATTTTTACCGGATGATGACGGTGCAGCCGATCTGTACCTGCATGCTGTGAGTCACCTTGCTTCTATGGACTTTGCGCAATATGAGGTATCAAGTTTTGCAAAAGCCGGCTTTGAAAGCCGGCATAATCTGAAATACTGGAAATGTGAGCCATACCTTGGAATCGGTTCCGGAGCGCATTCCTGCTATGAGGGACAGCGTTTTTTTGTCCCGAAGGATATTGATGCGTTCTGCAGGGATTCTCATCAGCCAACTGTTGTGATAGACCCTGCGCCCTGTCAGAAAGAAGAACGCATTATGCTTGCGCTTCGCACAACACAGGGAGTATCCAGAACCAATTTTTCACAGGATGCAGCCTCCCTCATCCGGCAGTTAACACAGGCAGGATATCTTCGGAATAATTCTGAACAGATCATCCTCACTCCAAAGGGATTTGCAATATCCAACAGCGTCATTGCCGCTTTGATGGAATATTTAATTGAATGAAAAGAGGAACTCTCATGGAACAGAAAAAAGGCAATCCGGCAGCCCTGCTGCCGATTGGTGTATTCCTGCTCCTCTATCTGGGACTCGGGATACTATTTGAATACATCTTGAAAATTGAAATGGGCTTTTATATCATTCCCATTGTTGTTGCTTTTCTGGCGGCACTCTTAGTGGCTTGTTTGCAAAACAGAAAGCTCTCCTTTGACGAGAAATTAACACTGATGGGACACGGAATCGGGAACAAGAACATCATTACGATGATTCTGATTTTCCTTGAAGCCGGTGTATTCGTTGGTGTGGTCGGAAGAGACAGTGCCGAAAGTGTTGCCTACTTCTTACTATCCATCATACCTCCGGAGTTTTCCGTTGCCGTTTTATTTCTTGTCAGCTGCTTTGTTTCCACGGCAATGGGTACATCCGTAGGTACCATTACACTGATTACTCCGATTGCGACTGCAGTCTCAGCAGCATCCGGCTTTTCGCTGCCCCTGTGTATCGCATCCGTCATGGGCGGTGCAATGTTCGGAGATAATCTTTCGTTTATTTCCGATACAACCATTGCTGCCTGCAATGGTCAGGGATGTGCCATGAAGGACAAATTCCGTGAAAACTTCTGGATTGCACTGCCGGCAGCGATTGCAACGCTCGTTCTCATTCTTGTATTCTCTTTGCAGCAGGGTGAGGTCAGTGCTGTCAAGCAGGAGTATGAACTTTTACAGATCCTTCCCTATCTTCTGGTTCTTATTGGCGGCATTGCCGGTATCAATGTCTTTGTCGTTCTTCTGATCGGAATTCTGTCCGGTGCTGTGATAGTTCTGGCAACCGGCGCAGTCAGCGGAACAGCTCTTGTTTCTAATATGGGGAGCGGCGTATCCGGAATGTTTGAAACAACCATTGTTGCACTTCTCGTTGCTGCAATGTGCGAGCTGATAAGGGAGCATGGCGGATTCGATGCACTTCTTTCACTGACAAAACGATTATTCCGCAGCCGTAAAAGCGGTCAGCTCGGCATAGGTCTGCTTGTCGGCGCAATGGATATTGCAACTGCCAACAATACTGTAGCAATTGTCATGGCGAATCCCATTGCAGCAGAAATGGCACAGAATTACGGGATTTCTCCCCGAAAAACCGCTTCGCTCCTTGATACATTCTCCTGTATTTTCCAGGGAATTCTACCCTACGGCGCACAAATGCTTGTTGCAATCTCTGCGGCCGCTTCACTCGGATATTCCATTTCTGCATTTATGATCATCCCCTATCTTTTCTATCCTTTCATGCTCCTGATCAGTTCGCTGATTTATATTTATTGCATTCCAGAAAAAAAGGAGGTCAAAAAACATGAATGACTTACATTCGTATCGCAAGTCCATCAAACGAGTTCTAATCAGTGAGGAAGAGCTCCGCGACTCCATCAGTAAAGCAGGTGCGTATATCGACAGCTTATATGATGGCAGACCGATTCTGCTGGTCAGCATTCTGAAGGGTGCATTTGTCTTTCTTGCAGATCTGTCAAGAGCAGTGACCGTACCCTGTGAAATTGGTTTTATGTGTGCCAAAAGCTACTACAGCGGAACAACATCAAGCGGCGTTGTAAAAATCACAATGGATCTTGATCAGGATATCAGTAATTACCATGTTGTCATTGTGGAGGATATTATTGATACCGGTCGCACACTGAATGATGTTGTCAAAATGCTGAAAGCACGCAATCCCCTTTCCCTGAAGGTTATCACACTGCTTGACAAGCCGTCCAGACGCAAGGTGGAATTTGAAGCAGATTATACTCTGTTTACCATCCCTGATTTATTTGTCATTGGGTATGGGCTTGATTATGCAGAGCATTACCGCAATTTACCCTATATTGCTGAATATGAAAATACGGAGGGAACAACATGATGAACAAATTATTCCGTCTGAAGGAGAATCAGACCAATGTCCGCACCGAAATCACAGCGGGTATTACCACTTTCATGACCATGGCCTATATTCTTGCAGTTAACCCCAATATTCTCAGTGCAGCAGGCATGGATCCGACTGCAGTTCTGCTTGCAACCTGTATTGCTTCCTTTATTGGTACAGCCTGCATGGCACTGATGGCAAATCTTCCATTTGCATTGTCTGCCGGTATGGGTCTGAATGCTTATTTCGCTTTTACCGTCTGTCAGGGATTCGGATACTCATGGCAGGTTGCTCTGCTTGCTGTATTTATTGAAGGTATTATTTTCATTATCCTTTCCCTGACCAATGTCCGTGAAGCCATCTTCAATGCAATTCCGTATTCATTAAAGCACGCAGTTTCTGTCGGAATCGGACTGTTCATTGCCTTTATCGGACTGCAGAACGCAGGTCTTACTGTTGCCAATTCGTCCACACTTGTTTCCATTGTCAGCTTCCGTGAGAATTTCACAACAAGCGGTATCTGTGCAGTTCTTGCTGTGATCGGAACCTTCCTGACAGCTGTTCTCTATATTAAAAAAATGAAGGGTGCAATGCTTATTGGAATTCTTTCCACCTGGCTTCTGGGCATTTTCTGTCAGTTGGTCGGAATCTACACACCGGATGCAGAAGCTGGTTATTATTCTCTGCTGCCGACATTTGCAATGACGGACTTTGCTGCAATCGGCGCTACCTTCGGACAGTGCTTCAAGGCGGACCTGAGCAGTGTTGGTATTTTCAATTTCATTGTCATTATCGTATCCTTCCTCTTTGTTGATCTGTTTGATACACTCGGCACGCTCATTGGCGTCAGCACAAAGGCCGATATGCTCGATGAGGACGGCAAGCTTCCGCAGATCCGTCCTGCGCTGCTGGCAGATGCAGTGGCAACCTCTGCTGGTGCAGTTCTCGGTACTTCTACAACAACAACCTTTGTAGAATCCTCCGCAGGTGTTGCTGCAGGCGGCAGAACCGGTCTGACAGCAATGACCACTGCTATTCTGTTCCTGATCTCTACACTCTTTGCGCCAATCTTCACAGCCATTCCTTCCTTTGCAACTGCTCCTGCATTGATCGTGGTTGGATTCCTCATGTTTTCAAACATTTCTGAAATCAAACTCACAGAAGAAAACTACACAGCTGCAATTCCCGCCTATCTGTGCATCATCGCAATGCCGCTGTTCTACAGCATTTCAGAAGGTATCTCCATTGGCGTGATCGCCTATGTTCTGCTGCATCTCTTTACTGGCAAGGCAAAAAAAGTTCATCCCATCATGTATGTACTTGCAGTGCTGTTCCTTCTGAAGTATGTATTCTTATAACCTGAACTGAAATCCTTTGTAGGATTCAATCATACAAAAAAAATCCTC
>JAZQAA010000190.1:0-8533 GCA_045544975.1 Oscillospiraceae bacterium
AGGGGGAGGGGAAGCAACACGCATCCCTCCCTTTTTATGCCTCATACTTCCTGCTCAGCATCTTATGCTTGAGATCCCAGAGCTTCTGGGACAGATCCACATAGTAATTCTGCGGATTCTCAAAGCGCTTGACTTCATCCCAGATTGTGGCAAGCCGCTCTCTGCAATAATTCTGAATTTCCGGAAGTGTCGGGCTTTCGTACACACATTTTCCCTTTTCGAAAACAGGAACAAGGAGTTTTTCTGCACGGAAATTCGTGAGGAGCTTGCGCTTATAGGTGTGGTCGGGGTCGAATATCTCGTAGGGCTGCGTGTCGTCAATGTGCTCATCATGCATGGTCAGCACATCTGCAAGTGCCATGCCGCTTTCCCTGTCAAAGAGCCGCCAAACGGTTTTAAAGGAGGGATTGGTAATTTTTGCTGCATTTTCAGATACTTTGATTTTCGGGATGATTTCGCCATTCTCCTCCACAGCTGCAAGCTTGTACACACCGCCGAATACGGGTTCGGAACGCGAGGTCACAAGGCGTTCGCCGACACCAAAACTGTCGATCTTTGCATCCTGTGCGATCAACTCACGGATAATATATTCATCCAGCGAATTCGACGCGATGATCTGGATATAGGGAAGACCTGCGTCGTCGAACATTTTCCTTGCTTTCTTTGACAGATAGGCAATGTCGCCGCTGTCGATGCGGATGCCCTTTCCCCTGTGACCTTGTGCTTCAAGCTGTTTGAATACTTTAATTGCATTCGGAACACCGGAACGCAGTACGCTGTAGGTATCCACAAGCAGTGTACAGTCATCAGGATAGACTTTGGCATAGGCTTCAAACGCTTCCAGCTCTGTGGCAAAGAGCTGTACCCAGCTATGTGCCATCGTTCCAAGTGCAGGGATGGAGAATGCAGTATCTGCAATTGCGCACGCTGTACCGGCACAGCCGCCGATATAGGCAGCTCTTGCACCATAGACAGCTCCGTCATAGCCCTGTGCCCGTCTTGAGCCGAACTCCATGACCGGTCTGCCCTGTGCCGCGGTCACGATGCGGTTTGCCTTGGTGGCGATGAGACTCTGGTGATTGATACTCAGGAGCACCATGGTTTCAATGAGCTGCGCCTGAATGGCAGGACCTCTGACAGTGAGCAGGGGTTCATGCGGAAAGACAGGTGTTCCCTCCGGCACTGCCCATACATCACAGCAGAAACGGAAATTCCGCAGGTAGTCAAGGAACTGCTCGCTGAACAGCTCACGGCTGCGCAGATAAGCGATATCATCCTCGGAAAAATGCAGATCCTGCAGATAATGAATCACCTGCTCAAGACCCGCAGCAATGGCGTAGGCGGCATTGTCAGGCGCCTTGCGGTAAAACATATCAAAATAGACAATTTCATCCCCTCGTCCATTCTCGAGGAATCCGTTGCCCATGGTCAGCTCGTAAAAATCGACGAGCATTGTCAGATTGCGTTCGTTCATGCAGCCCCCTCCTTTAGGAATAGTCTGTGCCGGCGTACTGCCGATATACAAAATTCGGGCAATCCGTCTGGACTGCCCGAATCCGGAATGTCAAACTTACAGCTTGATGATCTCGCCCTCTGCATTCGCAGGTGCGCCGATCGCATTGCACTCATCAGTATCAATGTGCATTGCTCTTGCAAAATTCGGATGTACACGACAGACAACATCACCAAGGATCGCCTCTCTGCCTTCCTTACCGCACTTTACCCATACGATTTCCTTATCCTCAACGCCCAGCTCCTCAGCATCAGCAGGTGTCAGGTGGATGTGACGCTTTGCAACGATTACACCCTCTGTCAGCTCAACCTCACCGCAGGGACCTACCAGCTTGCAGGCACCGGAACCTGCTACATCACCGGACTCACGAACCGGAGCCATCACACCGATGGAACGAGCATCCGTACCGGAGATCTCTACCTGTGTTGCAGGACGAACAGGTCCGAGAATGGATACATTGGGAAGGGACTTCTTCGGGCCTACTACGGTCACGCGCTCCTCGCAGGCATACTGACCCGGCTGGGACAGATCCTTCTTATGTGTCAGGGTTGCACCCTTACCAAACAGGGTTTCCAGATCCTCCTGGCTGACATGGACATGACGAGCGGATGTTTCGATGATGAACTTCTTAGACATATTGATTTCCTCCATTTTGACGAGCGCAAAGCGTTCGTTCTTTTCTTTGCAACATTACGATTGCACTGTTTTTATTGTACTACTTTTCGACGCACTCGTCAAGGGTTTTTTGCAAATTTTCCGGAAAAATTTACTGATTTCCATATCATTCCTTCAGACTTTCACACAATTGTGTAAGCAGTGTTTCCGCCACAGAAGAAGCATTGACACCGCTTCCACGAAAATCCTCTACGACCACACAGAAAGCAATGGGCAATGCAGGATCATTGACAAAACCCACAAGCAGGGAATTTTCCTGTTCGCCATCATTTACCTGTGCGGTACCGCTCTTGACTGCCACATCATAGCCCGGAAGCAGCTCGTTGTAATGATTTCTGCCGTTCTCGAGCATGATGTCCTTCACAGCTGCAGCTGTCTCTTCAGAAAACAACATATCCGAGTACGAAACAGATGCCTTTGCTGTAACAGAACCATTCACAGTAACGGCATGATCAATCAGATAGGGCTGCGTGGACTTGCCGCTTTCATTGGCAATGGCACTCTGCCAAAGCATGAGCTGGAGCGGGCTGACGAGGGTTTCACCCTGTCCCATACATCCCCACTGGGTATCAAAATCATCCGCATCCAGAAGAGTGGTGGAAGCACCTCGGGAAGTAATGCCATTGACATTGATGATGCTCTCGACTTCTGTGTCAGCATTCACAGCATACCCCATATTTTCATAAATGGAAATCAGCGATTTGAGCTTTAAGTCATCATCTTCCACAAGCTGGGCAAAGAAGGGATTACAGCTATTAGCGAACGCCCGATAGATATCCTGCGCACCGTGTCCGCTGTCCTCATGGCACTTGATATTCTGTCCATTCTGATTGAGGTAGAGTCCGTCACAGTCAAAGCTTTTTTCCAGAAGCGACTCCAGCCCCATCGTTTCTATTGCTGCAATGGTGGTAGAGATTTTCTGTGTGGAGCCGGGTACTGTCTTATAGAACACCTTGCACATCATACTGCCATCCGCAAGGCTGTCAATATCCGAATAGCGATTGAGAATATTAATACTGGGCTTGCTCAGGCAGACATAGATTTCACCGGTTTGATAGTTGTACGCCACTGCACAGCCGTCAACACTCCCATATGCGGCATACACCTTCTGATTGACGGCATGGTCGAGCGTTGTATAAATCGCAGCCTCGCCTTCCTTCTGCTCACCGAGCATGAAGCTGAAATTGGTCAGTAAATCCTGATTCTGATGAACAAGAGTATTGGTCATCTGGCCGCTGGCATCGCCGATGAGATTTCCTACATCGAGAAAATAGTTCTCTCCATAGGCTTCCTTCGTTGCATTCTGGTCATAGAGCACCTCACCATTCCGATCATACACATATCCAAGGGATACATTGCGGGCATAGGACATATAGTACCTTGCCTGCGTCTGAAGCCGATAAATCAGAACGCCCATGCCTACAAGAAAGAGAAGCAGCATGAGTGTAATCAGCCGCTGTCCTCTGCGGATACTTTTCATTGCTGACGCCTCCTTTCCGGTACTGCTTTGAAGGTTCTTGTCGCGGTGCTGCTTTTCCGTGATTTTGCTTTCCCTGTTTTTCCGGATGCAGCTGTTTTCCGGCGTTTGGGCTGATGACGGGCATTTTCCGTTTCCTTGTGACGGAAGAGCGGTGACTGCCCTGCCTTCAGCATACCAATCAGGAATCCGCAGCTCACCATGGAACTTCCTCCCTGCGAAAGGAAGGGCAGTGTTACACCTGTGAAAGGAATCAGATTGCAGGCTCCGAAAATATTCAGGGACATCTGTGCAATAAATGCTGCCACAACACCGGCGGACATCATCGCATGATAGTAATTCTTCGGGGGATTGATCAGCACAGTTGTCAGCATCAGCAGGATCAGAATGACAGTCAGCACAGCTGTGAGCAGTCCCCACTCTTCGCAGATTGTTGCAAATACAATATCGGATTCATAGGCAAAGACCCTGTGAAGATTTCCCTGTCCGGGACCCAAGCCAAGCCAGCCGCCTCTTGCAATGCCGATGAGGGCTTCGCACTGCTGCCAGCCGTTTCCGTTTCTGTCCGCCCAGATATCCACATAGAGACGATCCTGCACATAGGCAGGAGCAAGCTTCCACGCGGCAGCGGCAGCAATGACAAACACTACGCCGCAGACAATGATGGCTGTGCGTGAAATTCTTGCTCTCGGGTAGCAGAGTCTGCAGAACAGCGCGCAAATGAAGATGGCTGCAAAGGTCGGCAGACTGCCAAGATCGCGGCACCACCACTGGAGTGCAAAGATAATCAGCGTCATTCCGCACAGATAGAGCGTGTCCTTTGAAACATAGAAAAAGAGAATTTTGATTTTCTTGTGCAGCTCCATGATCGAAGCGGCAGCAATCAGAATAAAACAGGGTTTGATGAATTCCGAAGGCTGAATGGAGAAGGAACCGATGTTGATCCACATACTCCGTCCACCGGTCAGAAAGAGGATGCTCAGGATCAGCAAGCCGATGACGATATAGATATATTTCTTCTTTCTGCGGATCCACTCATGGTTCCTTGTCAGAAGAAACCCTGCCTGACAGCTGATCAGCGCAGCGGCAATCGTAATCAGATGCTTTGTCGCAAGAGAAACACCCCCGAAGCACGACTGGAAGATGAGACTCATGTTCAGAATACAGATGAGCAGGAGATCCAGTGTGTAGGTCATCTGCTTATAACAAAGTGTAACAATAATATAGGCGATGTCAAGACCGAGCACGACGGCAGAGAGCAGCAGGACATCTGCAATAGAATCATAGCTGCCGCGCACCAGCACAATTCCGAGCATGGACAAATGCGTCAGCAGCATGAGGACGATGACGCCGGCATAGGAAAGACCATTTTTATACATCAATCATCTCCCCTTTCCTTACTTTGCACCGTTTTTCTTGCAAGCTGCAGTACTGTATTCCCCATCCGAATGGAATCGCCCGGCAGCAGCTTTGCCTGATGAACGCGGTGATCATTGACGAAGGTACCGCTCTTGGCGCCAAGATCGGTAATACTCCAGATTCCGCCCGATACCGTCAGCACCGCATGATACCGCGATACGGATGGATCCGCAATGCGGATATCCGCTGAGATATGTCTTCCAATCAGAATCTCATCCGCTTCAAGCGGAAAATGCTGTCCCTTAAAGCGCAGCTCCATATCTGCACTCACCTTGCGCCAGCGCTTGGCACAGAGACGACCTTCCCGATTGGCAGCCAGTATCACTGCCAGGGCAAATAAATCCAGAATCACAACAGCTATAGCACAGAGTACCAGATCCGGAATCGCAAGCGATCCGAGCATTTCTAAAAATTCTGACATTTGATTCACTCCTTCACAAATGGAATCATATATGGACACAGACGGCAGAACACGGTTTGTCCGCCCTCTTCATTATAATATATTTTCCGGTAAACCGCAACCGGATTCTTAAAATCGGAACCATTTTGCAATTTTCTTTCATAATTTTAAATAAATTTTCAAAAAGTACTTGAAAAAATTTCGTGCATATGTTATAATAAAAGTATCATAACGGGAACAACTTCCCGTGTAAAGGAGGAAACCATCTTGAAAATGACAATCAACGCAAAAAAAATGCAGATCTCCCAATCCTTTACCGATTATGCGCAGCAGAAGCTGGAAGCAAAACTGGACAAGTTCTTCGGAGATGAAGCAGACGCTAAGCTCGTTCTTGCTGAAATGAAGGGAAAAATCGTTCTGGAACTGACTGTGCGGTACAATCAGATGATTTATCGTTCTGAGCAGACTGCGGAGGATAAGCGCGATGCACTGGATGCTGCCATCGACAAGATCATCCGTCAGATCCGCAAGAACAAGACACGTCTTGAAAAGCGTCTTAAGGATACTGCATTCAAGCAGGAGTTCCAGGATGTTGTCGAAGAACAGAGTGATTTCAATGTCATCCGCCGCAAGACCTTCTCTCTGCGTCCTATGAGCGTAGAAGAGGCCATCCTGCAGATGGATATGCTGGGTCACAGCTTCTTCATGTATATCGACGCTCCGACTGGTGACATCAATGTCGTATACCGCCGTGACGATGGCGGATACGCAGTGCTTGCACCTGAAAAATCTTAAATAACCCCTTCCGCCCGATTCCTCGGGCGGATTTTTTTACTCCAAAAAGGACGGAGGCACGCGATAAACTGTGGAAAGTATATTTTTTTGAAAAAAATTCAAAAAAAAGCTTGACAAACTTCATTATCCGTGGTATAATAGATACTGTTCGGTAGATGTGCCTGTAGCTCAGCTGGATAGAGTGACTGGCTACGAACCAGTAGGTCGGGGGTTCGAGTCCCTCCAGGCACGCCACCGTAAAAGGCTTCTGAGTCATCAGGAGCCTTTTGACTTTTATATGATGAACTTTTATAGAAAACAAGCTGTCCTGCATCAGCAGGACAGCTTCTTTGTTTTATAACGGAATGCAAAGCAGGTATTTCTGAAGGCGGATGATATCCGTGACACTTCCTGCAAAGGTATTTTTGACAATCTGCTTCTTCGCTGTGCCCAAATCAAAAATATCAATGATGCCATCATCATTCACATCCAACGCAAATTCTGCCGGCTCCTCAGGAGCTGCATATCCATAGAATGCAAGCTCGTTGAGATCACCGCCGTTTTTGACGATCTTCAGACAGTCCGTCGGCGCAGAATCCGCCGTCATACTGATTGCACGATACATATAGCCGCCAAGATTGCTTGACCAGAGCAGTGTATCGGTATGGGCATCATAAACGGAAATTCCGCCCGTTCCATAGGTATCGTAAACCGCAAAGCCTGTAAAGCAGTATGCTTTATCAAATTTGGCATAGCAGGTAATATTGGAGCCGGTCACATTCGTTTCAGGGCTGGAAAGTCCGCTGGTATCGCCATACACCATCTCCGGCATGGTCTGCGGCTCGTCAAACATCCGGTAGAACTGATTGAGCGTTGTATCCGCAGGCGCAGCAGTCAGATCACAGCATTCTGTAGAGAAATCCGCACTCAGACAGAGCTGATCCGGTGTAATGTAGCTGCCCTTACCATTGATAATGGTCTGCTGCGTATTGCTGACACGGACATACACAGGAGTTTCCGTAACATCCAGGGTAACTGTACCATTTGTCACAAGCATTTCAGTGGTTGTACCCTCAGCATATTCCGAAGGCTCCGTATAGTACGCATAGGAAGCATCCCCAACAGAAAGGGTATAATCGGCAATCACCTTATCCTCACTTGTCGGTGACCAGAGGCAATAAATCGTCTCACCTGTCTGACGATCCTTGAACGAATAGCAGCTCACCTCTTCATCGGAGATATCCGCTGTGAAATCGGCAAATTCCAGCACATCTGTCATGCACGAGACATAGTACCATGCAAGCTTCTTCTCCCAGCTTCCCTTCTGGGTCACAAGACCGGAATTGTAATACACGCCCTCGCCCTCGTCACGCAGCTGGAACTTGGTCATTCTGTCCACGCCCTGTACCATGGCGGCGAGATAGGTTCTTGCTACACGCTGTGCGTAACGAAGCTGGTAGAGCTCGTTATCATGATTATCAACGCCTTCGGTTTCACAGTCACTCATCACGACCTCAAACTCCGAAACCCACAGCTCCGTGCCGGGTGCGTTCGCATCAATCCATGCCTGCAGCTTTGCAATGCTTTCGCGGAAGCTGCTGTCCTCCGGATTCGGGGTATCAGGACCTGCATGGATATTGATAATATCGACAGCGAATTTACCGTCCGTACGGTTATAGTCAAACCAGAGCTTCATCTCAGAGAGATACTCAAGCACATAGGGAGTATTGAGGAGACCGCCCACTGCAAGCCGGAAATTCGAATCTGCCGTCTTAACGCCGGCATTGGGAATCGTTCCCTCGTGTCCGTCATAATCCGCAGAGCACATCGCTGCAAGCTCATAGGGTGTGAAGTAGCTTGCCTTGCCGCTCCAGCTCTTGTTCGGCTCGTTGCAATTCTCCAGAGCATCAAGCAGTCCCATGCCAACCTCGACTTCCTGTGCGTCAGTGATGTTGATAGTAGACAGGTCGATATCCTTGTTGCTGCCGTATCTTGCCGCAACCTGATAGAGTGTCTGGGCGTGCAGCGCATAGCTTGCAGGATCGAGGGTATCCGCGCCCTGCGCAACCGGAATTTCCGGAACGGAATCCGAATCGCCGGATATCACCGCACTGCCTCCCTGAAAGCATGGAATAATGCTGATATTCTGTTCCTTCATCGCCGTGTAGTAGCTGTCCATATCGCCCCAGGTGCCCTGGGTGAATTTCGTCTTGCCGCTTGCATCGAGCAGCCAGTTGAAATTATGGTACTCACGGACATTGCCGGCAGCCATAAT
>JAZQAA010000191.1:0-5826 GCA_045544975.1 Oscillospiraceae bacterium
GCTACGATCCGACTTAGCTTTCGGAACTTTTCTGAGCTTCAGCGGGAATTCCAGGTTCTCACGAACTGTCATATGCGGATAAAGAGCATAGTTCTGGAATACCATCGCGATATCTCTGTCCTTCGGTGCAATATCGTTAACCAGACGGTCGCCGATGTACAGCTCACCTTCAGAAATCTCTTCCAGACCTGCGATCATACGCAGTGTTGTGGACTTGCCACAACCAGAAGGACCTACCAGGATGATGAACTCCTTGTCTCTGATCTCCAGGTTTACATCGGAAACAGCTACTACACCGCCTGGATACTTCTTGTAAATTCCTCTGAGTGATAAACTTGCCATTTATTCCAATCCTCCGTTTACAAAATTTTTTTCAAGACGCCGACCGTACTTCTGCGTCCGGACAGCATTCTATCTATTACTATCATACCAAATTTTGATTCTTTTTTCAAGTCGCTATTTACCTAAAGTTATTGCCCATCATTTATCGAATATGACGAAAAGTCTTTCATAATTTGTTCACACAAGGCATCAATATCGCCGCCTTTCAACAAAGCTTCAACATCTTTGTACAAAAGTTCTATATATCCTCCAAGAGGCAGATCGGGGGGCAGAATCATCCCTCCGACAGCGACGCGATGCAGGGTGCAGACATGGTTTCCCATCGCTGCAAACATCCGCTTGACCTGATGGTATTTGCCTTCGTGCAGGCAGATCACGGCATAATTTCCGGGGACATCGAGGAGTCTCAGCTCGGCGGGCAGGCACTTTGTTCCGTCGCCAAGCACCAGACCTTCTGCAATACGCTGTGCATAGTCCGGTTCCGGACGCCGCGCAAGGCGCACGAGATAATACTTCGGCACATGGCTTTTCGGCGCAAGCATCCGATGGGCAAGCTCACCGTCATCGGTGAGCAGAACAAGGCCAGTGCTGTCCGCATCCAGTCTGCCTGCCGGAAAGAGTCCCTTCACGCGCAGCTCCTTGGGGAGCAGTTCAAGGACGATCCGGTGGGTGCGGTCCTCTGTGGCACAGATATAGCCCTGGGGCTTGTTCACAAGAAAGAATGTGTGCGACTGTCCGGGCAGGGTTTTGCCGCTGCAGGTAATTGTCTGCACATCGGGATCCACCTTGCGGCTTCCGTCGCATTCGGTGATGCCGTCCACCTGAACGGCTCGCCGTTTCAGGAGCGCTTTTACATCGCTTCGTGAATACTGCGTCCGGTTGGAAAGCAGCTTGTCGAGTCTGATCTGTGCCATATAACCTCCGTTCTTTTCCGCTTCCCTGCCGCATACGATGAACCAATACGATGCAGGAGGAATGATCCGATGAACCGTTATTTGAAATACTTGCTGATTCTGCCGCCGATTGCGGTATGTGCCGCCGCAGTCATTCTGAGTCATGGAAATGCAAAGCAGATGCAGAACATCCGCACCGAAACGGAACAAATCCGTCTGGAATGGCTTGCTTCGCAAGGACTGAACGCGCAGCCGCTGTCCTCCTGCGCCGTAGTGGTACCGCAGGATTTTTCCGGTGTTTACGAGGATTACGCTGCATTGCAGTCCCATCTCCGGCTGCCGCTCCGGCAATATGCAGGGCAGCGGGCGGTGCTGTACACCTATGTCATCACGGACACAAGTCCGATCATGTACGCAGAGCTTCTGACTGCACAGGGGCGTCTCATCGGCGTCCAGTGCTACCATCCGGAAGAACACATCACACTCGATCTGCAGGGCAGACCGTATGATACGGAATGATCACACAAGTGCACGCCCGGTTCTTTTAAGGGAACCGGGCGTTTTCCGATCTTAGAAAATCTTGAGCATACTTCCAACAATAGGAAGCTCCTTTGCCTTGCCGGTTGCTGCGCTAATCACGAGCAGGAGCATACCTGCAAGAATTACCAGACCGCAGACGGTACCGAGAATACCTGCCAGGAAACCGCCGATAACCGGAATGATACCGAGCACGGCACAAACCACTGCAACTGCAATTGACAGAATGGTCAGGATCAGTCCCTGATTGGCATAGAACTTGCCGAATGCGGAACCTCCACAGGCAACGAGCGGTACCCAGAACAGAATCGGTACACCTGCAACTGCTGCAAGGATCTTGTTCTGTTCGATATCGCTGGGGTCAAACTGACTGCTCTGATCGTTCGGATTCAGCAGCTCGTCCTTGAGATCATTGATATCCATTGTCATTTCCTCCTCTTTATGAACCGCTGCCGTCAAGCTCTGAGATGGCAGCAATGAAGCCTGCTACATCCGTAAAATCCTGATAAACGGACGCAAAACGGATATAGGCGATGGCATCAAGATGGCGCAGACCCTCCAGCACGATGGAGCCAATTTTATCAGAGGTCATCTGACTGTTCCAGGTACCGGCAAATTTATCCTCCACCTCATCGGCAATGGCATTGACCTGCGCAATGGTCACCGGGCGTTTCTTGATTGCGTGGTAGATACCGCTGAGGAGCTTGTTGCGGTCAAACGGCTCGAAGGAGCCATCGCGCTTAATCACAATCCACATGGGTTTCTCCACGACCTCATAGGTCGTAAAACGCCGTTTGCACTGTCTGCATTCACGCCGTCTGCGTTTTTTCTCCTCGGAAGGACGGGAATCAATCACCTTGGAATCCTCAAATCCGCAGAACGGACATTTCATGCCTGACGCCTCACTTTCATTACTGCTGTCCTGCCGGACAAAAGCAGATTCTAATAGCTTAATTATACCGAAAATATTGTAAGCTGTCAACTAAAATTTTCCGATTACAGCATTATTTTACTGCCGCCTGACTCTCGATGCCGGAGATCATCCGGGAAAGCATCCGGTAATTGCTGATCAGATCGGAAATCCCGCGGTAGCTGCTCCGGTACAGCTCCAGAATCACCGAAGCCTCCGGACTGTGCTGATGCAGCTCCTCGAGAAAGCCGCGAATGCGGAATCTTCCTACACCGAGCATAAGGCAATCCCCCATCTCGCTGTGATCACTGATATGGACATGAACCACATGATTCCCAAGGGATCGGAGCATCTGCTGGGGATTTTCCTTGGCACGCACTGCCTGCTTGACATCGAGGACAAACCTCGCTTCATCGCCCATGAGCTTTGTCATTTCCTGCAAAAACTGCAATGAACCGCTCTGACAGCGCACAACATTTTCCTGTGCAACAGTAATGCCTGCCGCTTTTCCGGCATCACAGAGCTTCCGGTAGCGTTCGCAGTAGAATTCCGCCGGAACGGGATTATGGATGCTGTTGCCGTGAAAGACAAACAGCTGTGCACCGAGCGTATGCATGGCTTCAAAGTGGCGCTTATAGTAGTCGAGCATATCCTCCACGCGCCGTTCATAGGTGGAAAAGAGCATCATCGGCTCCATCGGGCAGGCAAAGGGATGGACTGCTTTACAGGTCACCCCGAAACGCTGCATCAATTCTGCAAGCGTTGCCACAAAGGGACGGCGCAGCTCGCAGTCGGCATTGAAAAAGAGTTCAACATGGGAAATTCCATTGACAGAAAGCTCATAGAGGGCATCCTCGAGGAGCTTTGGATACATACAGGCAGTGGATACTCCGGCAAGCATAACTGCGCCTCCTTTCGTTTTTTCTCATTATACCATACTTTTATAGGATTTGCAAGGGGAAAATATGGAGGGTCGCAGGTTTAGGCAGTTGATAACAAGTCCTTCTGTACGATGCGTACAGAAGGACTTGTTTTTTAGAAAATATCCTTTTTATTCTTAATATAGCGTCTGACCTGAATAAAGATGACCAGCGCAAGACAGAGCACAAGGAAAATCGGCATCAGCCATTTGTTGGTGACACTGTCCTCCGCGGATTTCATCTCCGTCCACAGATCCTGCATTGTCTGGCTTGCCTCTTCGGACAGGTTCGTGAACACAGTCGTATGATTCGCAATGAATTCCGCATCCGGATAGGTAATCGGATCGTTCTGGGTTTCCTCATCGAGCATCGCATACGCTGCGGAATGCGGCGTACCGTAGCAGATATAGTAGGCATTGGAATACGCAATATCCGGCTCACACAGGAAATTGATGTACATCTCTGCCGCTTCCTTCTGCTTTGCACTGGTCGGAATGCAGATCGCATCCACGAACATATTGGTGCCGCTCTTCGGAACAACGAAATTCAGCGCGTCATTATCGTCCATGATCGTCAGCGCGTCGCCGGCATAGTACGGTGCGATCAGCGCGTCACCGGCGCCCATCTTATCGAAGATCTCATCCATGACATAGCCCTGGACAATACGCTTCTGCTCCTTGAGCTTTTCTGCGCACGCCTTCAGTTCATCCGGATTCTCGGTGTTCATATTATAGCCCAGAAGCGTCTGCGCAATGGCGAATGCATCACGGGGGTTGTCGAACATGAGAATCTGGTCGGCATAGGTTTCATCCCAGAGAATATCCCAGTCGATTTCCTCTTCAGGAATATCAATCACAGTCGCATCATAGAGAATGCCGACAGTTCCCCATGTATAGGGGACACTGTACTCATTGTCCGGATCGTAGTCGAGATTCCGGTAATTTTCCATGATGTACTTGTAATTCGGGATATTCTCGAAGTCCAGCTTCTGCACCATGTCCTCCTTGATCAGCTTGCTGATCATATAGTCGGACGGAATGATGATATCATAGGAAACACCGCCGCCCTTGAGCTTGGCGTACATTTCCTCATTGGTGGCAAAATTGGTGTAGTTGACCTTGATACCGGTGAGCTTTGTAAACTCCGCATTGACATCGAGGGTTCCCTCTTCTTCGGCGAAGCTGATGTACTCGCCCCAGTTATAGACATTGATGGAAATACCATCGTCCTTGAAGCGGGTGTAGTATTCCGGATCGTCAACGGTGAGGGTCTGCGCGGTAACTTCTTCCTCTTCTTCGATTTCTTCCTCCGGTTCGCTGCTGCAGCCGGTCAGGCATTGCAGTGCAAGCACGGGCAGAAGCAGCAGGGACAGCAATTGTTTCTTCATACTCATGCCCCCCTGTATGCGGCATTCTTCTTCGCCGCTCTGCTTTCCACAACATTCTTCACAACAAGAATGATGACTACCACCACAAAGATCAGGGTGGAGAGTGCATTGATCTGCGGAGAGATCTTTCTTCTTGTCATGGCATAAATGGTGATCGGCAGGGTCTGCGAGGTGGAACCGCTTGTAAAGTAGCTGATGGTAAAGTCATCGAGTGAATAGGTGAATGCAATCAAAAAGCCGCTGATGATGCCGGGCATGATTTCCGGAAGGATGACCTTGCGGAACGCCTGGAAGGGACTGCAGCCGAGATCCTGTGCCGCTTCGAACAAATGGGGATCCATCTGTTTGAACTTGGGCATGATATTGAGGATGACATAGGGCACATCGAAGGTGATATGTGCGATCAGCAGCGTCACGAAACCGAATTCGAGGTTCATTCTGGCTGCGAAGAACACGAACAGGAGCATCAGCGAAACACCGGTTACGATTTCCGGATTGATGATGGGCATATTGGTCACATTCATGACAACCGCCTTCGGCACCTTGCGCATACTGTTGATGCCGATGGCTGCGAGCGTTCCGAGAATGGTGGAAATAATACTCGTGAGCGCAGCGATGATCATGGTATTGACGAGGGATGAAATAATAATTTCGTTATGGAACAGTTTTTCATACCACTCAAGTGTAAAGCCTGTGAACACCGAGCGGCTCTTGCTCTCATTGAACGAAAAGACAATCAGCACAAAGATCGGTGCATACAAAAACAGCAGCACCAGACCAATATAGAGTCTGCTTAATTTTTTCATGTATCAGTCCTCCTTATCAGATCAGCACCTG
>JAZQAA010000192.1:0-3430 GCA_045544975.1 Oscillospiraceae bacterium
AAGGCATGGGTGCAGATCGTCTCAGGATCCTCCGGAATGGTGAGGGGTGGATAATTATCATAGGAAACGAAATCCAGATCTTCAAAAAGCGATGCGAAATCGGGCTGGTTCTCACAGAACCAGGTGTTTGTGGTGATAACAGGACGATTCTCTTCTGTGCACCCATCGCAGAGACAGTCGATCTGGAATCGCACAAATTCCGCGGTACTCTCCGCGGCAAAACGGTGGTAATCGAGCATCAGGGAAGGATTGTACCAGCCCTTCGGATGGCTGCCCATGGGCGGCGTAACTTCCTCCCAATCGGAATAGCTGCCGCTCCAGACAGCATTTCCGTAAGCATTGTTCAGTTCCTCAATTGTGGAATAGCGTTCCTGCAGGAAGCGTCGGAAGGCGTCCGAACAATGCTGACACCGGCAGAAATTCGCCTCCAGCTCATTGTCAATCTGCCAGGCGATGATACTCTTGCGGTCGCGGTAACGCTTTGTCATTTCATGGATGATGACGGCGGCTCTTTCACGGAATTGCGGGCTGTTGTAGCAGCGATGCCCGCGGATCCCGATAGAAATGCGATTGCCGTCAGCGCCGCACTGCACGGCATCCGGATACTTCCGGTAGAGCCAGAGGGGCGGGCAATTCGTCGGGGTACCAAGGACGATGGAGATATCGTGGCGTTCGAAAATAGAAATGGCTTCATCGAGCCAGCCGAAGTTAAATTCTCCTTCGCGGGGTTCCAGCACCGACCAGGCAAATTCCGCAAGACGAACGACCTTCACGCCGGTCTTCGCCATCAAGGCAGCATCCGGCTCCCAGAGGGATGGATCCCAGTGTTCAGGGTAATAGTCTACTCCAATTCTCATGATTATCTCCCTTCTGAATGCAGTTCAATGCAGATGATTTCCGGAAAATTGAACAATCTCAGCGGAAACACACTGTTGCCCAGTCCTCGGCTGACGATCATAGAGGTGCTGCCGCGCGTGTGTATGCCCTCCGCCAGTTCCGGGAACAATCCCTGATCCGGCGCATACACGCCGCCGATGAAGGGAAACCGAAACTGTCCGCCGTGGGCGTGTCCGGAGAGGACAAGATCCACGCCGGCTTCGCTGTAATCATCGAAATACTGCGGTTCGTGCGCCAAAAGAAGCTGGAACTGCGTGCTGTCAAGCGTTCCGGCAAGCTGCCGGAGATTGCCGCCGCCGAGTCCCTCATCGCACAGCCCCATGAGCGTAATGCACTCCCCTTCCCTCTCAAGCGTGACAGCTTCGTCCTCGAGGATGACCGCACCGACGCTGCGGATGCCATTAAAGAGCCGTGTGCGCTCCTCGGAATGGAGCAGCACCTCATGGTTTCCGGTGACATAGTACACCGGCGCAAGTACGCAGGCATCTTCCACAAAAGCAACGGCGGTATCAATATCCGTGTGATTCGAATCGACAACATCGCCGGTGATGACGATATAATCAGGGTCAAGATCTTCCATTTTTCCGAGAAGCCGGGAATTCCCATGTCCAAAGGTAGCATTGTGCAGATCGGAAATCTGGACGATGCGGCAGCGGTCGAAAGTTTCTGGGATATCCTTGTGCGTAAAGTCATGACACGTCACAGTGAGCCAGAGGTTCTGCCAGAGGCAGAACAGCGCAAAGATGACAAGCACCGCGCCCCATACCGCAATGCGTTTCCACTGAATTTTCATAATGCAATACGCCCCCTTTTTTCTCATTATAGCATCGGGGCGGAGAAAAGTCAATCGTCCTTGACATCCTTTGCAGCTTGTGCTATAATAATATATAGAATGCGCGAGTATGGCGGAACTGGCAGACGCACCAGATTTTGGTTGCGTCACTACAGTGCATTTATCCCCTGCAAGCTCTCGGCAGGTAAAAATCAAGAGCAAAATTGAATATGCGCCTGTGGTGAAATTGGCATACACGTTGGATTTAGGTTGCGTTACTACAGTGCATTTATTCCCTGCAAGCTCTCGGCAGGTAAAAATCAAGAGCAAAATTGAATATGCGCCTGTGGTGAAATTGGCATACACGTTGGATTTTGGTTGCGTCACTACAGTGCATTTTTCCCTGCAAGCTCTGGCAGGTAAAAATCAGAGCAAATTTGAATATGCGGGTGTGGCGGAACTGGCAGACGCACGAGATTTAGGTTCTCGCGCCGCAAGGTGTGCAGGTTCGATTCCTGTCACCCGCACCAACGAAATCCCTCGAAATTCCGAGGGATTTTTCATTTGTTGATGCAGATTTCAATTGGCAACAAGTTTATATTGAGCACAAGTTACACTTTATGTGTATGCCTGTTTTTATGCTGATTCTTCCTCCACATACACCGCCACACTATCCTCAAAATCTCCATTGAATTCCAGCCGTACATCAAGGCTCTTGTCCTCATTCTGATGCACATAGACCGTTTTCACCAGCAGCCGCAGGTTCGCATCGCTGATATGCTGTTCCTCGATCATCTTCTCTAGCAGGTCTGCCGTTGTTTTCAGTTCATTGCGTTTCCGTTTGCTGACTTCATCGAACTGCTTGCTTTCCTCGATTTTCTTCTGCAGATCGGCGATTTCTTCCTCACGCTTGGTAATCATCCCATTGTAAACCGAAGCGTGTTCACGGTCGGAGATTCGTTCGATAATCAAATCTTCAATCTGCTGTCGGAGTGCAGTAATCCTTTCCTTGTACTGCTCAATCTTTCGCTCGTAGGCAGGCTTTTGCCTCTGCCAGTCACGCACAATCTTATCGTATTTCTTGCTCTGTTCCTGAATCCGAATCAGAAGCAGTCTGACCTCATCATAAATAACCTCATCAAGCTGTGACTCATAGATTCGGTGGGGTGTACAGTATTCCTTACCGTAGCGGTGATGGCTGTTGCAGGTGTACTCAACCCATTCGTTATTGCCACATTTTCTTTGTTTCGCAATCAGAATCGCACCGCATTCCGCACATTTGATCATACTGCAATAGCGGTGAATTTTACGATTTGCTGATGCCCTGATGTTGACTTGCTTGTGGTTTTCAAGAAGTTTCTGTGCCTGTTCATAAGTCTGCTTATCGATAATCGCAGGAAGATAATTCTCATGTCGGAACTGTTCTTCTGCAGGTACAAAGCTCTTTGTCTTGTAGATTTTGCTGGTCACAGTCTTATGATTCACCAGCGTTCCGGTGTAGATTTCGTTTTCCAGAATTCGTTTTACCGATGTCTGTACCCACAGAAATTTTTTACACAGCTTCGTGCGAGTGGAGCTGATTCTGCGATGGGAGAAATATTCGGGAGATTTGATCCCTCTTGCGTTGAGCTGTTTAGCGATTGCGGATATGCCGTAGCCCTCCAGATATTTCTGAAAAATCTCTCGGACAATATCTGCTGCTACCTCGTCAATTAGAATCTCATTGGTGTTTCTGTCCTTGTAATAACCCATGGGTAAGTT
>JAZQAA010000193.1:0-6720 GCA_045544975.1 Oscillospiraceae bacterium
CGAAAAGAGCGGCGTGGCAGCACCGGACAGCGGACTGCGTCTCAATGTACTCGACTGCATCCAGGGAGAATGGCGTTCCGTCTTTGACCGCAGTGCAGAGGGTACCGAAATCGAAAAGGTCATTATCTCCCGCCTCGGCAGCAATGACCGTATGAATATCATCGTCGGCTACAGTACCGCGAACCAGTCCGAGAAGCATGTGTCCATCTATTCCTACAGTGACAGCTACCTTGATCTGACCTTCTCGCGAAGCTACGCCATGTTCGATGTCAGCAAGCCCACGGATAACAGCAATCCCGATCTCCTGCTTCTGGGCGCAGCAGGCGCAACGGAGCAGGCGTTTGCAGCCGTGTACCGGCTGGACAGTGAGGGACATTACCATGAGTATAAGTACCGCTTCAACGACAGTTATACCGATTACCACCAGCTGATCTACGGCACAACTGCCAAGGGTGAGGATCTGCTCTATGTGGACGCTGTCGGCGGTGCGTCGGAGCTGCGTACGGAGATCCTTTGCATTGAGGATGGACAGCTGATCAATCAGCTTGAACGCGTCGGCAAGAGCGTTTCCGAAACCGCACGCCGCACCGGCCTTTCCAGTCTGGATATTGATAGTGACGGAATTCCGGAAATTCCCGTGCAGTCCGTATTCCTCGGCTATGAGGAGGCTCCCGAATCCGAGCAGATTCTTGAAACCAAATGGCTGATGATGAAAAACAACAGCCTGTATATTGAGCACCGCAGCTACTATAATGTCAACGAGGGTTATGCCTTCATCCTGCCCAAAGCGTGGGAAGGAAAGGTGACCATCGTGAAGGATACCACCCGCAATGAGCTGCAGATCTGTGAATACAGCGAGGAGAATTCCGAGCTTCCGGTTCTGCTGCATATCGGACTTGTCTACGATGAATCGGAGCTGAAGGCACGCCTTGCGGACGGCTACCTCCTGCTCCATACCAAGGGGAATACTCGTTATGTCATGAAGGCAGAAGCCGGTCATCCGCTTTCCGAGAATATCGGCGATCTGCTTTTGTGCTTCAAATTTATTGGATAAAGAGGGGGATATGTAATGAAACGAATTTTAGTATGCGAGGATGAAGATGTCATCCGCGATTTTGTTGTGATTAATCTGAAGCGTGCCGGCTATGATGTTGTGGATGTCAACTGCGGCGAAAGCGCGCTGCAGAAATTCGACGATGAAAACGGCAATTTCGATATCGTTCTGCTCGATATCATGATGCCCGGCATTGACGGCTTTACCGTCTGCAAACGCCTTCGTGAGAGAAGTTCCACGCTCGGCATTATCATGCTCACTGCAAGAACACAGGAGATGGATAAGGTCAGCGGTCTGATGATCGGCGCGGATGATTATATCACCAAACCCTTCTCTCCGTCGGAGCTGACAGCCCGTGTGGACGCCATCTACCGCCGTGTCTGCATGAGCTTCATCCATGATGAGAAAAGCCCTGTGATCGAATCCGGTCCCTTTACGCTCAATCTCAAGAGCCGTACCGTATCGAAGAACGGCGTGCCGATTGATCTGACACAGGTGGAATACCAGATCCTTGAGTATTTTATGAATAATAAAAACACCGCACTTGACCGCGCCAGCATTCTCAACCATATCTGGGGCGAGAATTACTACGGCGATTTCAAGATCGTGGATGTCAATATCCGCCGAATCCGCCTGAAAATTGAGGATGAGCCGTCCAACCCGCAGTACATTGTCACCATCTGGGGTTATGGCTATAAGTGGAATGAAAAATCTTAAACCCGATAAAAAATCAGAAAAAAAAGCCGCAGGAGGGACGGGGAATGTCCTCAGACGCCAGAGCATTACAGGCCGTTGGCTGCTCAATAATCTCGGCATCCTCGTGCTCATCATCCTCATCGTGGAGCTGAGCTTCGTCTATGCCCTCCAGAGCTTTTACTATACCAGTGCCCGGCAGACCCTTGCCTCCGAGCTGACTTCGGTTGTCAGCCTGCTCAGCCGCTATGCGCAGGATTCCGAAACCAATCTTTCCTCCGAAATGCGCGGCACCCTCGAGAGCTTCTCGGCAAAGGACAAAATGGAGCTGATGGCGGTCAACGCCAAGGGAAGGGTTGTGCTCACCTCGTCCGGCTTCTCGCCGTCCGCAGATATGGCAATGCCGGATTATGACAGCATTCTCGAAGACGGCAGCGGCTATTGGGTCGGCAAGAGTGAAACCGGTGAAAAGATCATGGCGCTGTGCATGGATATCTCTTCCATCAGCAACGAATACAACGCCGTGCGCGTTGTCACCTCCCTTACCGAGGTGGATGACACGGTGAGCTCTGTGATCATCGGTATCACAGTGATCTGTGCCGCTGTCCTGATCCTGCTGGTTGTGACCGGCTTTTACTTCATCGGCAGTATTATCCGTCCGATTACCCAGCTGAGCAGTACTGCAGGAAAATTCGCCAAGGGCGATTTCTCCTTCCGCATCCGTTATAAGGGCAATGACGAAATCGGCGACCTGTGCACCGCAATCAATCATATGGCGGACGAGCTTTCCAATGCCGAAGCAATGAAGAATGAATTCATCTCCTCCGTCTCCCATGAGCTGCGCACACCGCTGACAGCCATCAAGGGCTGGGCGGAAACCATCTATATGGAGCAGGATCTTGGCACCATCCATAAGGGCATGGGCGTCATCATCAACGAAACCGAACGACTCTCCCGCATGGTGGAGGAGCTGCTCGATTTCTCAAGAATGCAGAACGGCCATTTCACGCTCCAGCAGGCAACCATGGATATCTTAGCAGAGCTTGGCGAGGCTGTGCTGATCTACCAGGATAAAGCAGCGCGCGAGCAGATTGAAATTACCTATGACGAGCCGGAAATGCTGCCGTTTGTCTACGGCGATAAAAACCGTATCCGGCAGGTGTTCATCAATATCATTGACAATGCCATCAAGTATTCCAATCCTGGAGACAAGGTGTCCATTGTCGCTGAGGAAGCGGACGGTAAGATCCGGGTCATCGTCTCCGATACCGGCTGCGGTATCAAGGCGTCGGATCTCCCGAAAATCAAAACCAAATTCTACAAGGCGAATCATACGCGCCGCGGCTCCGGTATCGGACTTGCCGTTGCGGATGAAATTATCACCGCCCATGGCGGCACACTGGAAATTACAAGCCGCGAGGGGCGCGGTACAACTGTGACCATCACTCTGCCCCCGAAGGCACAAACAGAAAGGGAAGCATAATATGGAAGAAAAAAATCAGCAGCCCGCAGCCTGCCCGACCCATCGCAGTAAGATCGGCGGTCAGGCACTCATTGAGGGCGTCATGATGAAGGGTGTGCACAAGGGAGCCATGGCGTGCCGTCTGCCGGACGGTACCATTGATCTGGAAACTTGGGATATTGGCGGCGGCAAGAAAAAGCCGTGGTATCGCACAGTTATGTTCGTCAGAGGCATCTACAGCTTCATCTTCTCCATGAAGGACGGCTATCGCTGCCTGATGAAATCCGCAGAAAAGCAGATGACCGAGGAAGAGCTGGAAGAAGAGGAAACACCTTCCAAGTTCGAACAGTGGCTTGATGAGCACTTCGGTGAGAAAATCGTCAGCGCCATCATGATGCTCGGCATGGTGCTGGGCGTGGTACTCTCCGTGGGAATGTTCTTCTTTCTGCCCAAATGGTTTGTGGGCCTGATTGCTCCCCTCACCGAGAACCGCATTGTGCGTTCCTTCGCCGAGGGCATTATCAAAATTGTCATCTTTATCGCCTATATGGCGCTTACAGGTCTTATGAAGGATATCCGCCGCACCTACGAGTACCACGGCGGTGAGCATAAGACCATCGCCTGCTTTGAGGCAGGCCTCCCCCTGACCGTGGAAAATGTCAGAAAGCAGTCCCGCCTGCATCCGCGATGCGGCACAAGCTTCATTTTCCTCGTGCTCTTCATCAATATCCTTGCAATGTGCCTGATTCCGTTCGATATCGTATGGCAGCGTTTTCTCTGCAGCATCCTCATGCTGCCGCTGACCGTCGGCATTTCCTTTGAGTGCATTCAGTTTGCCGGCAGAACGAGCGGTGTCCTCGGTAAAATCCTCTCCTGGCCGGGAATGCAGCTGCAGCGCATTACCACAAGGGAACCCGATGACAGCCAGATTGAGGTTGCCATTGCAGCCATGAAGCCCTGCATTCCCGAGGATCTGGAGGATGACAAGTGGTAAGAATGCTCCATGAGGAGCTGTCAAAAGCCCTCGAAAATGTAGGCATCCCCGATGCGCGCTTCGATGTGCAGTGCATGATTTCCCAGTGCTGCGGAAAGGATTTCCGGCTTGTTTCTGCCGTTTCTACGCATGAGGAGCAGGAAATCCGCCATATGGCGGCAAGACGCCTGACGGGCGAACCGCTCCAGTATATCTTAGGCGAATGGGAATTCTACGGAATGCGCCTGTTCGTCGGAGAGGGCGTGCTCATTCCACGGCCGGATACGGAAATTCTCGTGGAAACCGTCCTGCAATTCTGCAAAAACCGCAAATCCGTACAGATCGCCGATCTGTGCAGCGGCAGCGGCTGCATTGCATTGGCGCTGGAAGCAGTGCTTCCGGAAGCGCAGGTATACGCCGTGGAAAAGAGCGATCGTGCTCTCTCCTATCTCCGGCGCAATGCGGAGTATCACCATTCCGCTGTCCGGATCCATCACGCCGATGTGCTCGACCCGAAGCTTCCGGCGTGCTTGCCGAAGCTCGATGTCATCGTCAGCAATCCCCCCTACCTTACGGAGGAGGAGATGTGCACGCTCCAGCGCGAGGTGCAGCATGAACCCGATATGGCACTTGCCGGCGGCAGCGATGGCCTGCACTTTTACCGTGAAATCACACGGCTCTGGAAAGCATCCCTCGTTCCTGGCGGACTGCTTGCCTTCGAGGTCGGTGACAAGCAGGCAGAACAGGTTTCTGAGATTTTAAGAGCACAGCAGTTTTCGGAAATCAGGAGTATTCCCGATCTTGCAGGTATTCCCCGTGTTGTGCACGGCATTGCCTGAAAAGTTTTTTAGTTTGCTCATTTTTGAACAACTGATATGGTATCATCAGGATACAAACAATCAATACATCAATTCGGAGGTAGTATATGGCTAAGGCAAAGGCAGATGTCAAGAAGAAGAAAAGTGCCGTTTATCAGGCACCTGCAACCAAGGAAGACAAGAAGAAAGCACTGGATCATGCGCTTTCCATCATTGAAAAGACCTACGGCTCCGGCGCGATCATGCGCCTTGGTCAGGAAAAGAAAATGGATATCGAAGCAATTCCGACTGGCTCCATGACGCTCGACCTTGCTCTTGGCGTGGGCGGCGTTCCGCGCGGCAGAATTGTCGAGCTGTATGGTCCGGAAAGTTCCGGTAAGACCACTGTTGCCCTCCACATTATTGCGGAGGCACAGAAGCGCGGCGGCGAAGCTGCCTTCATCGATGTGGAGCACGCACTGGATCCGAAGTATGCCAAGGCTCTGGGCGTGGATATCAACAATCTCCTCGTTGCACAGCCCGACAGCGGTGAGCAGGCGCTTGAAATTGCCGAAGCTCTGATTCGTTCCGGCGCGATCGATGTCCTCGTTGTGGACTCCGTTGCCGCAATGACCACCAAGGCAGAAATCGACGGCGAAATGGGCGACAACCATGTCGGACAGCTTGCAAGACTCATGTCCCAGGCAATGCGCAAGCTCACCTCCGTTGTCTCCAAGACCGGCTGCGTAGCCATCTTCATTAACCAGATCCGTGAAAAGATCGGCGTGATGTACGGCAACCCCGAAACCACCCCTGGCGGCAGAGCGCTGAAATTCTATGCGTCCGTGCGCATGGATGTCCGCAAGGGTGAGACCCTCAAGGAGAACGGCGTGCCCTACGGCAACCGCATGAAGGTCAAGGTTGTGAAAAACAAGGTCGCACCGCCCTTCCGCGAATGCGAATTCGACAACATCTACGGCAAGGGAATTTCCCGTGACGGCGAAGTGCTCGACCTTGCGATTGAACTGGATATCATCAAGAAGAGCGGTTCCTGGTTCAGCTACGAGGGCAACAAACTCGGTCAGGGCCGTGACAATGTCAAGCAGATTCTCTTCAGCAATGAGGAAATGCGCAAGGAGGTTGAGGAGAAGATCCTCGCCCAGATCGACAAGATCAACCTGACATCCGAGGAAACCGACGAGGAGCAGGGCGCAGAGGATGCTAAGGCAGTGCTTGACGCTGGTGAAGCAACCGATGATATGGCAGCACCGGTTGTTAATGAGGACATTGATGCTGACGACGATTTCGAGGAATTCGACCCTGCTTAAGGCGGCGCGGAGCCCGCGCTGGCGAGGTTTCTTAAGAGAGGTTCTCACTGGATCGACTGATCGCTTGCGCCATGCTTCGCAACGGCGCAAAGCTGGATATTCTTTAGGGACCGCCGGCGGAGCCGGCTTCATGTTCCCGTATTTTGTAATTGTATAGGAAAACCACATGATCATTAAAGAAATCACAAAACAGAAAACCTACTACGCCGTCCGGACAACGGACGGCGTATATGAGCTTGACGGCGAGCTTCTGCGCCGCTATCACTTGCAGGAGGAGATGGACTTCGATGCAGAGCTTCTGCAGGAGCTGCATGACAAATCCCGTTTCCGCAGAGCCTACCGCCGTGCCTGCTATCTTCTCGATGAGCGCGACTATTCGTACTCCATGATGTACCAGAAGCTCATGCGCACCT
>JAZQAA010000194.1:0-3011 GCA_045544975.1 Oscillospiraceae bacterium
AGCTTTGTGCCGACACCGTCCGTACCGGAAACGAAAACAGGCTTCTCAATACCGGTCAGATCGGGTTCAAACAGACCGCCAAAACCACCGATACCGGACAGTACACCGGGGGTATTGGTCTTTTTAATGTGCTCACGCAACAGCTTGACTGCTTCATAGCCAGCAGTTACATCAACGCCTGCCTTCTTATAACTTTCAGAAAAACTGTTCATGGGTATAACCTCCTATGATGCTGCAGCATCATTTTTACTTCATTTCAGCTTTGAGCACCGCGAGCATCCTGCAGGAATCATCATCAATTCAGCCTGTCATCGCTGAATACCCATCAGAACATGGAGGATGGACGCGGAGCACTTGGATATTTATCGGGATTCCTTACCTGTCCAACAGTAGGAACACAGACTCGATGCGGGCAGACCAATTGCCTGCATGGTGCCCTCAAGTGTCTGGAATTCCAAGGATGTCAGTTTGAGCTGACGACAGATTTCATCACGAAGCTTTCTGCCGCGCTCGGTACTGGAATCGCAGTATTCTTCAAGATGCTTCATTCCCTCAGAACCTTCAAATTGATCAATGACCTGACGCGCAATCAGTTCCATCTCGGAGGTGCTGCGAGAGAAGTTCAGATATTTACAGCCAAACAGGATCGGCGGACAAGCAGAGCGCATATGCACTTCCTTGGCACCGTGTTCGTACAGAAATTCTACAGTTTCACGCATCTGCGTGCCTCGTACAATACTGTCGTCAACAAACAGAAGACGCTTGCCTTCAATCAGTTCATGCACAGGAATCATCTTCATTTTGGCAACATGGCTGCGCATTTTCTGATTCGTCGGCATAAAACTTCTTGCCCATGTGGGGGTATATTTGATAAAGGGTCTTGCAAAAGGGATACCGCTGCGATTTGCATATCCGATGGCATGGGGCGTACCGGAATCCGGAACGCCGCAGATATAATCCACATCCGGAAGTCTTCCGGCGTCGATATCATTCTGTGCAAGAATCTCACCATTTCTGGTACGCATGGTTTCTACTGTCACGCCCTCATAGACTGCGGTCGGATAGCCGTAATAGGTCCAGAGGAAGGAACAGATATTGAGCTTTCCATTGCCGGGTGCAAGCACCTCGCAATCCTTGGCAGTAAGTCTGACAATTTCACCTGCTTCGAGTTCCTTGTAAATGGAATACCCGAGCTTCTGGAATGCATAGGATTCCAGGGAAAGGCAAAAACCATCTTCCCTTCTGCCAATCACAATCGGAAGCTTACCATACTTATCACGGGCTGCAATAATGCTGTCCTTTGTCAGGATCATGAGGGACATCGTGCCCTCAATCTTTTCCTGTGCATAGCGAATGCCTTCCACAAATGAAGACTTTTGTGCAATAAGAGCACCAATGAGATCGCCGGAATTGATCTTTCCGCTGCTCATGGTTTCAAAGCAGGCACAACCACTTTCCAGCATTTCTTCAGTCAGCTGCACCGCATTATGAATGACGCCAACACTGCAAATCGCATAAAGACCGAGCTTAGAGCGAACCAGAATCGGCTGCGGGTCAGTATCACTGATGCAGCCTACACAGAGCTTTCCCTGCATTGATGCAACATCATGTTCAAATTTTGTACGGAACGGAGAATTCTCAATACTATGGATATTACGCTGAAAGCCCATTTCCTCCGAATAGGAGGTCATGCCGCCTCTTCGTGTACCCAGATGGGAATGAAAATCAGTTCCGAAAAAGACATCTACAACACAATCGTTCTCAGAAACTGCTCCAAAAAAACCGCCCATACATTATTCTCCCATCAGTCTCTTCATAATTTCCTGATATGCTTCTTCTACACCGCCCATATCTCTGCGGAAACGGTCCTTATCAAGCTTCTCGTGAGTTGTGCTGTCCCAGAAACGGCAGGTATCGGGAGAAATTTCATCAGCAAGGATAATTGTTCCATCGGAGGTTCTGCCAAACTCAATCTTGAAGTCAATGAGGTCGATGTTCAGTTCCTTGAAGAACTTCACCATGAAATCATTTACCTTGAACGCATATTTACTGATGGTATCAATTTCTTCCTTGGTAGCAAGACCAAGAGCCAGAGCGTAGTAATCATTGATGAACGGATCGCCAAGATCATCGTTCTTATAGCTGAATTCCAGTGTGGGCTGAAGAAGCTTTGTACCCTCCTCAATGCCAAGCTTCTTGGAGAAGCTGCCAGCAGCCACATTACGGACAATTACCTCAAGCGGAACGATGGAAACCTTCTTAACGATGGTTTCGCGATCAGAAATTTCTTCTACGAGATGTGTCGGAACGCCTTCCTTCTCCAGCATCTTGAACATGAAGTTTGTCATTCTGTTATTGATGACACCCTTGCCAGAAATTGTTCCCTTCTTTTCGCCGTTGAATGCAGTAGCATCATCCTTATAATCCACAATCACCAGATCGGGATCATTGGTTGCATAAACCTTCTTTGCCTTGCCTTCATACATCTGTTCTGCTTTTACAATGTTTTCCATGATTCGATAACCTCCATCTATTGTGCCCTTAAAGGGTTTTTACCAGTTCTGCAAGTGCTGCGTCTTTTTTTCTGACGCCCTCTGCCATATCTTCCTTCATCTTGTCAAGTGCCTGTGCAAGCGCAGGATCGGACAGTGCAAGCATCTGAACTGCAAGAATTCCTGCATTGGCTGCATTGTTGATACCGACCGTAGCGACCGGAACACCGGGCGGCATCTGCACAGTTGCGAGCAGTGCATCCATACCGTCGAGAGCGGTGGACTTGATCGGAATACCGATGACGGGCAGAATTGTGTGTGCTGCAAGCACGCCGCCCAGATGTGCTGCCATACCTGCTGCTGCAATGATGACACCAAAACCATTTTTTGCAGCATTCTTAGAAAATTCTGCTGCTTCATCCGGTGTACGGTGTGCGGACATAACATGGACTTCATACGGTACACCGAAGGACTTGAGCTTTTCTACGGCTCCCTTCACAACCGGGAAATCACTGTCGC
>JAZQAA010000195.1:0-2171 GCA_045544975.1 Oscillospiraceae bacterium
TCTGTCACATCGACAGGGGCTATGACAGCCCGGAGGAGGTGCTCCGCAGCGTTGGAGCACAGATCATCAGAGTTTAAGAAATAAGGGGATGGCTTATGAGAGATATTGAAAAAACGAGTATGCAGAAAGAAACCAGCTCCAAGCGAAACCGCCGCAGAAAACGCGGCAGGATGCTGTATGCAAGCCTTGTGGTAATCCTTGCTGTGGGTATTATCACCACCCTCTCTATGACGGTGCTGTTCAATATCCGTGAAATTCAGGTCACGGGCGATGCACAGAATTACACCGCTGAACAGATTGTCGAAGCAACCGGCGTCTCCGTCGGAGATAATCTCGTGCGACTCGATGTCGAAGCAGCGGAACAGCTTGGATTCGACCAGCTTATTCATATCGAATCCATCGATATCCACCGCCAGTTCCCCAGTACACTTGTGATAGAAGTCAAGCGCTGCGTTCCTACTTATAATGTAACCTATGAGTTCGGAACGCTCGTGCTCAGCGAGTCCGGCCGTATCCTTGAAAATGCAATGGAACCCAGGGAAGGTCTGATTGATATTACAGGGTATACGCCGCTTGAAACGGCACCCGGCAAGCATATCACTGCGGAGAGTGAGCGAGATGACAAGATCTTCGATGCCTTCCGCGAGCTGTTTGAAACGCGTGAGCTGTCCGTGCCGATTGTTGCGGTGGATATGACAAACAAAAATAATATCATCGTCAATTTCGATCATCGTATTGAATTCGATATGGGCAACTGGAATGAGATTGATTACAAGATTACTTTTGCCGAAGAGGTCATTGCCAAGCAGAGCCCCGATAAGGAAGGCTACCTGACAATGATCGGCAATAATCAGTGCTCATTCCGCAGCAAGAGTGATGTTGAAGCATCACAGCAGACAACGGAGCCATCCACCGAAGCGGCAACCGACGCACTCGGAAATCCGGTGACTCTGCCTTCGGAAACGACCGCAGTCCTGCCGATGGGCTGAGATATATGTACATTTTCATTAAAAATGCGAGAAATTCGGCTTATTAAGTTGTGAGATTAAGAAAAAATGATTTTTTAGCGAAAAACTATTGCAAAATTCGCGTAGATGTGTTAAAATATAAATGTCTATGATTTTACTGTGTAAAATTGTTTGGTTTTATACATTGGGAATAAAAGTTGGTAGGAGGAAAAACAATGACGGACTTCATTTACGAGGAAGCTTTCGATCCGGATGTTAACATTAAGGTAATTGGTGTCGGCGGTGGCGGCGGCAACGCGCTCAACTGCATGGTAGAATCCGGAGTCAATGACATCGAATATGTGACAGTGAATACAGACGCAAAGGCACTGAATAATTCCAAGGCAGCTACCCGTATCCAGATCGGCGCAAAGCTCACAAAGGGCAGAGGCGCAGGCAACAAGCCGGAGATCGGCAGACACAGCGCTGAGGAGAATATTGAAGAAATCCAGACTGCACTCAAGGGTGCGGATATGGTGTTCATCACCGCAGGTATGGGTGGCGGAACAGGTAGCGGCGCAGCGCCCATCGTTGCAAAGGCTGCACAGGAAATGGGAATCCTGACAGTTGCAGTTGTGACAAAGCCCTTCGCATTCGAGCGTGAGCAGAAGATGGCACAGGCTGAGAGAGGTATTGAGGAACTCAAGAAGTATGTAGACTCTCTGATCGTGATTCCGAATGAGCGCCTGCTCGTTGGACTCGAAAAGCCCCTGACCATGAAGGAATCCTTCGCTCTGTCCGATGATATCCTCAAGACCGGTGTTAAGAGCATCGCAGATCTGATCGTTGAGGAAGGCTACATTAACCTTGACTTCGCCGATGTATCCACCACCATGAAGGGTGCTGGCTACGCACACATGGCAATCGGCCACGGTGCAGGTAAGGATAAGGCTATCGAAGCTGCAAAGGCTGTTATCAGCAGCCCGCTGCTCGAGACATCCATCGCTGGTGCAAAGCGCCTGCTGATCAATGTTGCAATGTCCGAGGATGTTCTGTCCTCCGATGTGGATACCGCTTCCAAGATGATCACCGAGGCTGCTGCTCCGGATGTACAGTTCATCTTTGGTGCTGCATTCAAGGAAGATATGCAGGATGAAATGACCATCACTGTGATCGCAGCAGATTTTGAGGAAGTCGGATCGTAGCCATGTCGTTCTGTGAGCC
>JAZQAA010000196.1:0-2851 GCA_045544975.1 Oscillospiraceae bacterium
ACGCGAGGAACTCAATGACTGTATTTCCAGTTACTTAATCAGGCTTTCCACCGAAAAGCCCGAGCTTCTGCAGAGAATCATCTCCATCCATTTCCTTGCGATCAAATCCATGGCTGGGGAGGATGATGCGTTCTTCCGCACCTTTATCCCGTTCCTTGATTTTGAAACCAATATGGGACAAAAAAACGGCAAGGAGCTTCTCCGCTATGCGGAACCCATCGCATTCACGCTGGATCTGAACCAATTCCACCGTACTTCTTCGATCATGCTTGCGCAGAATCAGCTCCTCATCAACGCCTGCTATGCCTATGATACAGCACTTCTGAAGAAGCTGCAGGAGGAGTACGAAGATCTGATGCTGTATCCGCTGCAGCTTGTGTCCTTCGAGGAATATCTTGCAGTCCCCAATACGGATGTGCAGAAGGACGCAGCGTTCCTGCTGGACGCAGCCAGAGAAACCCTGCATCAGTATGACTGCGATGTGCAGCTCAAATGCTTTTCTCCGTCCCAGCTTCCGGTGTTCTATGTACTGGATGAAAATGCGCAGATCAAACGCGATATCGACCGCGCAAAGGAAAATTCCCATGCGCTGTTTTCCACCATGCTCGATTCCTTTGCTGAGGAAATTGACCAGTATGAATCCGTTCTCTACCTGAATGCGGATAACCCCCTGATTCAGCGGCTTTTCAGCCTTTCTGACAGAGAAAAACTCGCTGTCTATCTGGAAATCCTCTATGTGCAGGCACTTCTGACCGGACGGTTTCCGCTTCGCGGCGGAGAAATGACACTCCTCAATGAACACCTGATTCAACTGATTGAATGGGGGATTGGTTCGTCATGAGTTTCCATCAGCTTTTCGCGTCCTTTGAAGCCTATGAAAGCGGACTGCCCCGCCTCCATGCCATCCGTGATGCGATTCGACAGGCAGATGAGGAAAAGGACGATGAGTGGCGATTTCAGTTTCGCTATGAATATTTGAAGGAATCCATTTTCTGCGGAGACCGCTACTATGCGATGCTGATTTTTCCAGAGCTTCTGGGAATTTACGATAGTTCAGCGCTTTTGCAGGATGACGACGAATTCCGTTATGAGACGCTGGTTGCGTTCAAATGGATTGTTGAGGCTGCGCCGGAATTCCCACAGATTTCGAAAGCTGAAATCGATAGCTATTTCCGGCTTTTCAAAAAACGCCTGCTTGAGAATGGATGCAGTCTGAGCATTTATTACATGAAGCGGTGCCTGTTCTATCTGCATTGCGATCCGTCCATTGCAGCCATGAGCTTTTACCGCTATCTTGAAGCTCCGCTCGACGCCATTTCCGATGGTCGTGCGCTCTATTATGATCAGCAGGTGATCTATTATCTCTCCATCGGCGAGGAAGAAAAGGCGCTGCGCGCTGCAGAGCCGATTTTTCAAGGGAAGATGACCTCCAACGCCCTTCCGCAGGCGACATACCATGAGTTTCTGAAATTCTACCTCAGAAACGGAAGGCTTTCTGCTGCAAAGGAATACGCCGACCGGATGCCGCCCATTGTCTTTCGTAACCCCTACTATCTGGATATTGTCGGATCAATGATGATTCTCTATGGAGTTCTTGGTTCCGAAAAAGGAGAGGATCTGTTTCTTTCGCATCTGTCTTTTTATCAGCAATCGCGCAATCCTGCAATGCGGATGCAGTTTGCAATCGGCGCAGCGCAACTGTTCCGGTTTCTCAGCAAACAGGGACAGCAGCGTATCCGTGCGAAGATTTCTCTGCGGCAGGAGGGGAGCGGTACCATGCTGACCGACAGTGTGCAGGAGATTTTGGCGTATTTTGAGCAAGATGCAAAAAATGCAGCTGCAAGGTTCGATTCCCGTAATGGAACCGATGATTTCATGCAGCTTGTGCAGTTTGATTATCAGCTATAATATGATTTTTATAAGGAGGAATGTACGATGTTTCATGCAGATGAATGGATCCACAAGATCAATGGGCTTGACCATGGTCATGCAAGACTTGCGGCAATGGAAAACGCAATTCAGGAGGCCGACCGTGAAAACGAACACTACTGGAGAATCCTGTTCCGGTATGAATATGTAAAGGAATCCATTTTCCATGATGATAATTTCAAAGCCATTCTAATGTTTCCGCAGCTTCTGCAGATTTTTGATGAGCACTCGGAACTTGAGGATGAATTCTGCGATGATGTGATGCAGGCATTTAAGTGGATTCTTGAGAATATTCCGGATTACTATCAGGTTTCTCTGGAGGAAATTGACCGCTATTACGAGGAATACCTGCAGCGCTGCAAGCGCTACGGTTTGTCCCTTCGCGTCTACTACATGAAGAAGAGCAAGCAGCTGCTTCCCATTGATCGTCAGGCAGCGCAGGAGGCTTACGCAAAATTCCATGAATGCAAGCGAGACGCGAACAGCGACTGCGAAGCGTGCGAAATCAATTTTGACAGTACCTTCGCCCTTGAGCTTGGCAATGCCGAGGAAGCAATGAAAATTGCACAGCCCATTCTTGAGGGAAAAAAGCGATGTGCGGAGGTTCCCCATGTCACCTATGGGGTTCTGGCAAAGCATTATCTCTACGAGGGGAATTTTGACGAAGCACAGTACTACGGCAAGCTCTGCGAGCAGTACACCAAGCTCGAAGCAGAGTTCATGACGGAGATCGGAACACTCATGTCCCTCTGGAGCTGCGTGAATGTAACAGCCGGCTGGAAGATTCTCAAATCCCACATTGACCACTTTGTCAGCTGCAAAAATCCTGCAATGCGAATGGCATTTGCCAAGGGTGCATACCATGTTCTGAAGAAAATTTCCGAAGAAACCGATACCATTGACAACATTCTGCTCAAGCCCC
>JAZQAA010000197.1:0-15714 GCA_045544975.1 Oscillospiraceae bacterium
CAACAAGTGTGGAGGTAGTGGTTCCATTGGCAGCAAGATCATTATCATACAGCTCCTGCTGGCGTTCTCTGGAACGATAGCCGCTTGATACAACGATGTTATCGTCAAAAGTCTCCAGATAGAAGGCATCGAACATTTCGGTAAGCTTGTCCGCAGTAATCTGGCGCACCATCAGCTCTCCGTCACGGACGGAAAAGCTATGGCTTTCTGCCGCAAGTTTCACTTCGTAAAGGCTGACGATATCGCTGTCATCATCCTTGTACTCTGTGCTGTTATTCACAAGAATCAGGCTACCCGTATGCACATCCAGATTGGAATACTCCGCATTGGTATAGATCACCTTGTCCTCTGCAATGGTTTCCTCCTCTGTGGAATCCTGGGTTGTCGTCTGTGCGGTGTAGGTTGTGGTCTGGTCAATTTTGCCGCTCTCGCTCACTGCCCGATAGCCAAGGTAGCCGATACCGCCGATCAGCATCAGGGAAAGGATGATATCAAAGGCTCGTTTGCCGCTGTCATCTCTGCGGCGGTTCTGCGCTTGTGTATTTTTTGTTTTCTGCTTACTCATAACATAGCACTCCGTTTCTTTGGTCAGAATATACCGCCGGACGCTGTTGCCGGCGCAAAATGATGTTCGCTGAAGCATATACATATTTATTATAGCACATTCTCCCGCAAAAGGGAAGAGTTTTTTTCAGATTCGCAGGAAAAGATACCTCAGCACCGGAATTCCCTGTCATATCGCATCAATTTTTGCGGTTTGTTTTGTACAGTTCGATGAAGATTTGGTTACCGCAGAAAAAAACGCTTGAATTACTGGTGGATTTTGGTATAATAAAAATAAGTAATTCGCAGTAAATGCGAAAATTTTATTGGGGTGATCATAATGAAAAAGAGGAAGCTTACATCTATGCTGACTGCCTGTGCGCTGCTCTTCGGAACCGCGGCAGTACTGCCGGAATTGCCGGAGAGCATGAGTATTATGGCGAGTGCGGCGAACTATACCGAGGGCACTTACGAATTGCTGACCTATCAGAATTACGGGGATTATATTATGATTTCGGATTGTGATGTGTCGGCAGCAGAAGTGGTGATCCCGAGTGAAATTGACGGGGTGCCGGTGACTGTAATTGGGTCGCATGCATTTTACAGCTGTACAGCTCTCACCAGCGTTACCATTCCGGATGGTGTGACATATATTGCTGTCAGCGCATTTTCGGGCTGTCAAAGTCTTACCAACATCAATATACCGGACAGTGTCACCCAAATCGGAGACTATGTATTTTCCGGCTGCATCAGTCTTGACAGCATCACGATTCCTGACAGTGTAACAAGCATTGGAAACAGAGCATTTTACAACACCGTTATGTACAACAGTGTCGAAAACGGAATTGTCTATGTCGATGACTGGGCGGTGGATTGTGTAGGAACCTACGACGCAGATCTGGTTCTGCCGGATACCACCAGAAATATTGCTGCTAATGTATTTGAAGAATGCACGGATCTGATCAGCGTTACCATTCCGGACAGTGTGACAAGTATTGGCAATGCCGCTTTTTACGGCTGTACCAATCTCAGCAGCATCACCATTCCGGAAAGCGTAACAAGCATCGGAAGGGAAGCATTTTACAGCTGTACAAGCATCACTGAAATCACGCTCCCGAACAGCCTGATGACGATCGGAGACGGCGCCTTCAACTTCTGCACCGGACTCACCGACATTACAATGCCTGACAGTATGACAAGCATCGGCGAAATGGCATTTTACAACTGCAGAGCACTCACTGATATTGTCATTCCGGACGGGGTAACAACCATTGAACCCAATACATTTTCAAGCTGTTATGTTCTGGAAAGTGTCACCCTTCCGGACAGCATCACAAAAATCGGTTACCAGGCATTTTTGTATTGTCCGGAACTTACAGATATCACCATTCCAGACAAGGTCACTGTGATTGAGAGCGGATTATTCTATAACTGCTCCAGTCTTAACAGCATCGAAATTCCGGATAGCGTTACAAAAGTCGAACACGACGCTTTCAGAGACACCGGCATTTATAACAGCTTCGAAAACGGGATTGTCTATATTGATGACTGGGTGGTCGACTGTGTAGGAACCTACGATGCCGAGATCATTCTGCCGGATACCGTCAGAGGCATTGCTGAATATGCATTTGAAGACTGCGATGAACTTACCAGTATCACCATCCCCGATGGTATTAAGAGTATTGAAAGCCATGCATTTTGCAGTTGTGCAAAGCTTTCCAATATCACGCTGCCGGACAGTGTGACAAGTATTAACTATGGCGCATTTTCGAACTGCATCAGCCTTGAAGGCATTACCCTTCCGGACAGCGTGACAAGCATTGGAAACCATGCCTTTTACAACTGCAAAGCGCTCACAGCCATTGATCTTCCTGACAGTCTGACAAGCATCGGTGAAAATGCATTCCAAAAATGCACGAACCTTGTCAGTGTGACGATGGCAGACAGTGTGGAGTCGATTGGCAAGTCTGCATTTGATAACTGCACAGTTCTGGCAAGTATTAACCTTCCAGACAGTATAACAGATATTGGTGCTTCTGCATTTGCTTACTGCGATGGTCTCACAAGCATCGATCTCCCGAATCAGCTGACATTAATTCGTTCTTCCCTGTTTACGAATTGTTCTGCGCTTCAGAGCGTTACCATCCCTGACAGCGTGAAAGGCATCGGTGATTCCGCATTTGCTTACTGCAGAAGTCTCACAGACATCATCATCCCCGATAGTGTAACATACATCTATGCCCATGCATTTACACGATGCCGCAGTCTCACAAGTGTCATCGTACCGGACAGTGTGACATATATCGGAAGCTCTGCATTTTACCTGTGTTCAGGACTCAAAGACATCACCATTGAGAATCCCGATTGTCAGATCTACGATTCCGACTACACAATTCCTGCCGATGCCATCATCTACGGCTACGAAAATTCCACTGCCCAGACCTATGCTGAAACCTATGGCAACACCTTCATCGCCCTTGAAGCTCCCGCACCCGCTCTCGCCGACCTCAACGGCGACAGTGCCATCGACGCAACCGATGCCGCCGTACTCCTGATCGCCGCTGCGAATACAGGCTCCGGCGCAGACTCCGGTCTGACTGCCGAGCAGGAAGCAGCCGCTGACCTCAATGGCGACGGCACCTTCGATGCAACTGACGCAGCGCTCATTCTCCAGTATGCCGCCTACACAGGCTCCGGCGGAACGCTGACAATTGATGACTATCTCGCTCAGCTGTAAAGCAATTTCCTGACAAAAACCGCTCTGGTTCCAGAAAACCAGAGCGGTTGCTTTATTATTCTGCCACTGCTGCCTTGAGGGCATCGACCTTGTCGGTCTTTTCCCAGACAACATTGAGATTCTCTCTGCCGAAGTGACCATAAGCTGCAAGCTGTCTGTACTGTGGACGGCGCAGGTCGAGCATATCAATAATGCCCTGCGGACGCAGATCGAACACCTTGTTCACGGCATTTGCAAGCACTTCCTCGGAAACCTTGCCAGTACCGAAGGTATCCACGAGAACGGAAACCGGACGTGCCACACCAATTGCGTAAGCAAGCTGGATTTCGCACTTATCAGCAAGGCCTGCAGCAACGATGTTCTTGGCGATGTATCTTGCCGCATAAGCTGCAGAACGGTCAACCTTCGTCGGATCCTTACCGCTGAACGCACCGCCGCCGTGTCTGGAATAGCCGCCGTAGGTGTCAACGATGATTTTTCTGCCGGTCAGGCCGCTGTCACCCTGCGGACCGCCAATCACGAAACGGCCGGTGGGATTGATGAACACCTTGGTATTCTCATCCATCAGCTCTGCAGGAATCACGGGATCAATCACAAGTGCCTTGATATCATCACGGATTTTCTCAATCGGAATATCTCCAGCGTGCTGGCTTGAAACAACCACTGCATCCACGCGAACAGGCTTGCCGTTTTCGTCGTATTCCACAGTTACCTGGGACTTGCCGTCGGGGCGCAGATAACGAAGAGTGCCGTTCTTGCGGACTTCTGTAAGCTTGAGTGCAAGCTTATGTGCAAGGGAAATCGGCATCGGCATCAGTTCCGGCGTCTCGTTGCAGGCATAGCCAAACATCAGACCCTGGTCACCGGCACCGGTCTCCTTCTCATACTCGGAGCTATCGTAGGATTCATTGACGCCCATAGCAATGTCGGGAGACTGCTCATCAATGGCGGTCAGCACATTGCAGGTATGGCCGTCAAAGCCGAATTTTGCGCGATCATAGCCAATATCAATGACAACCTGTCTTGCAATCTTTGCAATATCGACTCTTGCCTTGGTAGTAATTTCGCCCATGCAGAGCACCATGCCGGTGGTAACCGCAGTTTCGCAGGCAACTCTGGACATGGGATCCTGCTCCAGCATAGCATCGAGCACTGCATCGGAAATCTGGTCACAGATTTTGTCGGGATGTCCCTCTGTTACGGATTCGGATGTGAATAAAAACTTCTGCATCATAAACCTCCTGTTGGTTCGGGTTTGCGCCCTTCTGGCGCAGCTTTCATCATCTTTCTGGTACAATCGACAATGATGGGAAAGAAAAAACGGCATTCGTTTACCGAACGCCGTGAATTGCTTAAAATTCCTCATCTCTCGGTAATACCGCAGGATTTAGCACCTTGTCCATTACAGACAGGTTGCCGGGCTTCACAGGACCTGTTCCTCAGCCACTCTTGATAAGGGTGCAGCATCTGCTGCTATTTTATTATACTATATTGTGAGGAGGTTGTCAAGGGGGATATTGGGCAAATTGCAACGCAAAAGCATGAAAAATTTAGTGATAACAGCGAATTACGCTCTTGATCCGCAATATTCCGCAAACTCTCTCCACGCCGCCGCAATTTCATCCGGCTGCTGCGCATAGAGCTGATGGGATTTGGCATCCCTGATTTGCCAGCCCTGCTTTTGCGCATAGGCGGTATTTTCGCCCTTCCAGGTGGTTTTCTTCAGCAGTCCATCCATGTCGCTGATATAGAGCAAACCGGGAATCCCCTGCAGATCGGCAGCTTCAACAAGCTGTGCATTCTGCAGGGACATCGCCTGTTCGTCACGCATTTCGGAATTACAGAAATTCTGAAAGAAAAGATCACGGTACATTTCGCGTTCTGCGTCATTCAGAAATCCATGCTTCCATACAAGCGCCTGTCCGAAAACAGTTTTCACATAGAGCTTCTGCAGGAGCTTCGATTTCTGCACCTTCGCAAACAATCGGTTCTGCTTATCCACCATGGCAAGCTTTTTCTCTATGGGCAGCTCCTCCGCCTGCGCCAGCGCAAAGGGCGGTGTTACCATATCAAGACCCAGAATTCCGACAATTTCCTGCGGATACTGCATTGCCCAGCAGATTGCTTCCAGACCGGAATAGGAATGCGCCGCCAGCAGATAGGGCGGCTGGATTCCGGCAAGCCGGAGGGCTTCCCGGGATTCCTCCACCATTGTTTTCACATCACGGCTTGCGCCGGTATTGCCATCGCTGAAGCCATAGCCCGCCTTCTCCACAACAGCAACACGGAAGTCATCCGTCAGTCTCTCCCAGAGGGGCTTGTACTCCAGAATCGGGGATGTGACCATTGCGCCGGAAAGGAACACGATGCATTTTTCACCGTCTCCGGCGGAAAACGCATTGAGGTCATGTCCGTTGACGCGAATCGGATTCCTGTAGCTTCGCATTACTTTGTACCGAAAATTCTATCGCCCGCATCACCGAGACCGGGAACGATGTACTTGTTGTCGTTGAGTTTTTCGTCCATCACGCCGCAGTAAATTTCCACATCGGGATGCTGTGCCATGAGGTTTTCCGCTCCCTCAGGGGAGCTGATAATACACATGAACTTGATATTCTTTACGCCGATCTTCTTCAGCTCCTCGATTGCCATGCAAACGGTGTTGCCCGTTGCGAGCATCGGGTCGATAATGATGACATCACGCTCTGCGATATCCTCCGGAAGCTTTGCATAATACATCACAGGCATATGGGTATCCGGATCACGGAAAATGCCGATATGTCCGATTTTTGCTGCCGGAACGAGGGAGGTCACGCCATCCACCATGCCAAGTCCTGCGCGCAGGAGCGGCACAAACGCAAGCTTTCTGCCGGAAACGATCTTGGTCTTTGCCATGCAAAGAGGCGTTTCCATTTCAATTTCCTTCAAGGGAAGGTCACGGGTTGCCTCATAGCAGATGAGCATTGCGGTCTCGGAAACGAGCTCGCGAAATTCCTTTGTACCGGTATTCTTATCACGCATCAGCGAAATTTTATGCTGTACCAGCGGATGATCAATCAGATGCAGATTTGCCATAATTCATTCCTCCGTTCAGTTGTTTTTATTTTCAAGTGCTGTAATGAGATCCACTCTTCTCTGGTGTCTGCCGCCTTCGAATTCTGTTGTCACAAAGAGGTCCACCAGCTCCAGTGCAAGGCCATGTCCGACGACGCGTTCACCCATGCACAGAACATTGCAGTCATTGTGCAGTCTTGTATACTTGACAGAAAAGCAGTCACTTGCGCAGGCTGCACGAATGCCGCGGATCTTATTTGCAGCCATACTCATGCCGATGCCGGTTCCACACAGAAGAATGCCCTTCTCTGCTTCACCGCTCACAATTTTGCCGCAGACCTTTTCTGCCATATCCGGATAATCACAGGGAACACCTTCCTCTGTTCCGCAGTCGATATAGGCGATTTGCTTTTCATCAAGATAAGCCTTGACAGTTTCCTTCAGCGAACACGCTGCATGGTCACATCCAATTGCGATCATAGTTTCTTCAACCTTTCTATGCTATTTATCCGTTTTCTTTTTTTGCACCTGCACTGCCTGCAAATACGATGCAGTCAGTTCCTGTGCTGTGCCGGGCTTCTTCCATGCTGCACAGGTGCAGACACCCGCTGCCGACTGCAGACGAAGCATTGCAGGGGCAATGTGAAGCTTCTCCGTTGGATGATTGGTCATATCCGTGTACTGCTTCATGAATTCCTCCGCACCGTCACCGACCAGAATAATCGGTTCTTCGATGCGATCGACGACCTCGGCGATCTCTGCAGCCGTCTGCATTTCATCCGGCGTCATGCGTTCCACGCCATGCGGCGCGTCACTCATGGAATAACGATAAGAAAACCACGCGCAGTAGAACAGATCCGCCCTTGCGTGCATTACAGACAGGATTTGCGGTGCGCCGTATATCCTCGATGCCATCGCTTCGAGTGTGGAAATGCCAACGCATGGCGTGTTATGCACCATCGCCATTCCCTGCACTGCTGCAATGCCGATACGCAATCCCGTGTAGGAGCCGGGACCCACTGCAACCGCATAGCAGTCCACATCCTGCGGCGTCATGCGGCATTCCTCCAGCAGCTCCTTGCATAGAGGAAGAATCACCTGTGAATGCGTGCGGCTGGTGTACACGGTATGCTCACCGAGCAGAATGCCGGATTCTGTGTCCAGAACAGCCACGGAAGCTGTCTTTCCGGAGGTATCAAGTCCCAATATCCGCAAATCGTTCATCTCCCTCCACGGTAATTCTTCGTTCCTCATCGCCGAGCCGTTCCAACATAATACGGATGGTGTTCGCCGGCAATGCGGAAGCAATATTCTCCGACCATTCAATCGCAAAGACGCATTCTTCCGCCGGATAATCATAGAAACCCGTGGTTTCCAGCTCTTCCTCACTGTCGATACGGTACATATCAAAATGGCAGAGCATCAGCGGCTCCTCGCCGTAGGTATGCACGAGCGCAAAGGTCGGGGATGTCACGAGGTCGGAAATGCCCATTCCAAGGGCAAGACCCCGTGTAAAAGTTGTTTTTCCTGCACCCAGATCCCCCAAGTACGCAATCATATCTCCTGCATGGAGCAGCGCACCAATCTTTTGCGCAAGGGCAATGGTTTCCTCAGGGGAATGGGTGGTAAAGGTTCGCTTTGTATTCATTAGAAAAGACCAGTGATATTGCCGTCGTTGTCGCAGTCAATCTTGAAAGCCGCCGGTACCTTGGGCAGTCCGGGCATGGTCATGATATCGCCAGTGAGAACAACCACAAAGCCTGCACCTGCGGAGAGACGAACATCACGCACAGTGATGGTGAAATCCTCCGGACAGCCGAGAAGCTTCGGATCATCGGACAGGGAGTACTGGGTCTTTGCGATGCAGACGGGCAGATCTCCGTAGCCAAGGTTCTCGATTTCCTGCAGTGCCTTTGCAGCAGCCGGCAGGAACTTCACACCGTTTGCACGGTAGATCTCCTTTGCAATGGTCTCTACCTTCTTGGAGATGGACAGCTCTGTCTTATAAAGCGGACGGAAGGAATCATCATTGTCCTCGGTCATGGCAATGGTTTCACAAACCTTGGTAGCAAGGTCAGTACCGCCTTCGCCGCCCTTGGCAAAGATCTCACACATGGAGGTTTCTACGCCGAGCTTCTTGCAGTAGTCCGCTACAAATGCCAGTTCCTCATCACTGTCGGTATGGAAGCGGTTGATTGCCACAACGACCGGAACATGGTACTTGAACATATTTTCAATATGGGTTCTCAGGTTCACGATACCTCTCTTGAGCGCATCCACATCGGGAGTGGTCAGCTCGGACTTCTCCACGCCGCCGTTGTACTTGAGCGCACGGATGGTCGCAACCATGACAACGCAGGAGGGCTTCAGCCCGCCGTAGCGGCACTTGATATCGAAGAACTTCTCCGCACCGAGATCGGAGCCGAAGCCTGCCTCGGTAATGCAGTAATCACCGAGCTTGAGCGCAAGCTTAGTTGCACGAATGGAATTGCAGCCGTGTGCAATATTGGCGAAAGGACCGCCGTGGATGAGCACGGGAGTATGCTCCAGCGTCTGCACGAGGTTCGGCTTGAGCGCATCCTTCAGAAGTGCGGTCATTGCTCCCTCTGCATGGAGATCTCTTGCATACACCGGCTCGCCCTTCACATTATAGGCAACGAGGATATTGCCCAGTCGCTTCTTGAGATCGGCAAGATCTGTCGCAAGGCAGAGAATTGCCATAACCTCGGAAGCAACGGTGATCTGGAAGCCATCCTCACGCGGAACGCCGTTGAGTCTGCCGCCCATGCCGACAACAACATTGCGAAGCGCTCTGTCATTCATGTCCATGCAGCGCTTGAAGAGGATTCTTCTGGTATCAATCTGCAGTTCATTGCCCTGCTGGAGATGATTGTCCAGAAGTGCACAGAGCAGATTGTTCGCCGCTGTCATTGCGTGGATGTCTCCAGTGAAATGAAGGTTAATGTCCTCCATGGGAACAACCTGGGAATAGCCGCCGCCTGCTGCGCCGCCCTTGATGCCGAATACGGGGCCGAGGGACGGTTCACGCAGTGCAAGTACAGCCTTCTTGCCGATCTTAGCCATTGCCTGACCAAGGCCTACGCTGACAGTGGTCTTTCCCTCACCGGCAGGGGTGGGATTGATAGCAGTGACAAGGATGAGCTTGCCGTCGGGACGGCAGGCAGTCTTTGCGTAGAGCTTCTCAGTCACCTTTGCCTTATAGTGGCCATAGGGTTCGAGATCCTCGGGGGCAACACCGAGATCTGCAGCGATCTCTACAATGGGTTTCATTTCCGCAGCCTGTGCAATTTCGATATCGGATAACATGATGTATAACCTCCTGATGTGTCAATTCGCGGAACATCTTCCGCAGCGATAATACTTAATTTTAGTATAGCATATTTCCCATCGAAATGCAAGGGAAATCAAAAAGAAATTCCCGTTCCAGAACGAAACGGGAAACAAAATTACATTTCATCCGCAGTCAGAAAACGCATTGCGGCTTCTTCAGGGCTGATTTTGCCGTCAAGCATCATTTTCAGCGGCGGCACAAGGTCATCCGCAATGGTGATGGGAAGCATAAGAGAATCCTCCAATGTCTCATGATCCGGCAGCTGACCGCTGCACAGCTGACTGAGCTGTACACAGAGAATACTTTCCGGCGCATTGAACACCAATGTACCCATCAGCATATGCGCATTGACAACTGTAATAAAATCCTTGATATCTTCGCCCTGTTCCTCGCTAAATTCCTCCAGAACGGGGAATACCATTACTGTATAAGCGCGCTTTCCCACGATAATACGGATCGCTGCACCCGACTCCAGATTCTCAAGTCCCACACCTGTATCAAAAATTACATCGCCGTCCTGTGTGCATTCAAATTCCCACTCCAGCTCATGCAGATAGTTTTTGATCAGTTCTGTCATCTGTTCACGATTACCCATAGTTTCCTCCTTATTTCCGAAAATCAGCTCCTCTGCAATGCTTTGCAGAGGAGCTGCATCGTGTTTCTAAGATTTCAATTATTCCATCGGTGCCTCTGCGACAACACCTGCTGCTTCGCCTGCAGCGGCTGCAGCAGCTGCTTCTGCAGCAGCAATCTGCTCCTCAAGAGAAGGCTCGCCAGCAGCTGCCGGAGCGGTCTGACCCATCTCTGCCATCAGACGCTGGAGCTCGGAATCTACCTTCACATTCGACTGGAGCTGTTCAAAGCTGTCCATATCACTTGCGCTCATGCCGTTGGAGCCTGCGATTTCTGCAAATGCCTCAGCCTCTGCTTCCTTGCGAGCAACCTTTTCTTCCATACGGCTAAACTTATCGAAGGAGCTGTTTGCATCAATACCGCCGATGGACTGTGCCAGATTCTTCTGGGTATCTGCCATCTGGGAACGAGCGATCAGCATTGCCTGACGGCTCTTTGCCTCTTCCAGCTTTGCCTTGAGGGTTTCCACCTGGGTACGGATTGCTTCTGTCTGGTTGGAAATGGTCTCGTACATCTCCTGATAGGTAGTCACTTCTTCGTCAGTCTTTACCTTCTGTGCCAGAGCCTTCTTTGCAAGATCTACATTTCCGGCAGCAAGTGCAGCCTTCGCCTTTGCTTCCCAGTCAGCACTGCGGCGAACAGCGTCATTGTACTGCTTTTCAGCCATGCGCTCACTTGCAACAGCCTTGCCCAGAGCCTGTGTGGACTTATTCAGTTCCTTCTGCATATCCAGAATGATCTGCTTGACCATTTTCTCCGGATCTTCTGCACGATCGATCAGATCGTTGACATTGGACTTGAAAATATCACTGATTCTTGAAAAAATTCCCATCGTTTCATTCCTCCATTGGTAGAATTGGCATAAAAGCCAGAAAATAGCCGGAATTGTATAAAACAATTGTACTATATGATCATGATACCATAATTTTCAGAAATTGTCAAGAGGAACCTTGTATTTTCCATTACTTTTCGCAAAGAAGCAGGTGTGATCCAGTATCTTCTGACATAATTTTTGCACTTCCTGCATAAGCCTACAACAGGGAGCTGTAAGCTCCAAAAAAACGACGGGTGGTGCTTATGAACAAACATACAAAATCCCTGCTATGCCGGATCGGTGCGCTCACCGCCGCCATCATGATCACAGCAGGTGTCGCCGCATACGGCGGCGAAAAGGCAAAACAGACACTGCAGACAATGGCGCAGGACAGCCAGAAGCAGGTGATTATTCTGGATGCGGGGCATGGCGGCATGGACGGCGGATGTTCCTCAGCAAATGGAGATGTGGAGAAGAACATCAACCTCGCCATTCTCCTTGATCTGCGGGAGCTTCTGCGGATGTCGGGCTATGAGGTCATCGTAACGCGGGATACGGACATATCCATTCACGATGCAGGTATTGAGGGAATAGCCAACCAGAAAAGCTCCGACATGGACAATCGCCTTGCGATCTTCAACAGCTGCGAGGATGCGATCTGCATTTCCATTCACCAGAACCAGTTCACGGATCCGAAGTACAGCGGCGCGCAGATGTTCTACTCCGATACGCACAGCGAGAACGGTGCACTCGCACAGCGGCTGCAGGATCAGTTTGTTGCATTCCTCCAGCCGGAGAACCAGCGCGAGATCAAGCTCTGCGGCAAGGAGCTGTTCCTCTGCTATTTCAGCGAGAATCCCACCGTCATGGTGGAATGCGGCTTCCTTTCCAATCCCGAAGAGGCAGCAAAGCTCGTCACAGAGGACTACCAGCAGCAGGTGGCATTCACCATTTATGCGGCACTGGTGCAGCATTGTGCGGACAGCAATGCATAGAAAAAAAGGACTTCTCCCCTGTTCGGGAGAAGTCCTTTTTTTGCTATTCTTCTGCAAGCACCGCACGCACGCTCACGCGGCTCTGTCCGCTGAGGGTACAGGTGAAGAGGGTGAGATCCCATTCCTCATCGGAACCATCCAGCATCGCGTCCACATCATGACCGTTGATCATCTCGGTCTGCAGCACTTCATAGACATAGACCCTGCCATGCACATCCGTGAAGAGAATCTGCTCGTCCGAAGCCAGATTATTCAGCTTGCCGAAATGCGACTGATAATTATGCGCAGCAATGACAAGATCGCCCGAAACGGCTGCGCCCCGATAACGACAAGGTGCCTGACGGAGATTGGGATAGTTCCAATCCCGAAGCACGGGCAGCTCCACGCCGAGCGAAGGAATGGTCAGAATCCCGATATAGGACTGCCCATCCAGCACCACCACCGGATCCTCCGGAGGTTCCGTGGGTTCGGTTTCCTTCTCATATTCCTCGAACAGATCCACACCTTCCTGCATGGTTTCCGGTTCACTAATTTCCTCTGTGGTGTATTCACTCATTGCCTGCCGAAGCTCACTGAGTGCCTGCTGTGACGCTTCGCCGCTTTTTTTGTCCTGATGCAGATTGAACAAAACAAGGAACAATGCCGCAAGAAGCAGCATTGTTCCTGTCATAATCCAGCACCACGCATATTTACGATTCATGCTGCGTTTACTCCCTGGTTACCAGCCGCAGGCCAATGGCAATGGCAAGCAATCCGGCAGCACCCAGAACGGGTACCGGCCACCAGAGCTGTCCGGTTTGCGGAAGGTCTTCCTTCTCTACGCTGGTTTCGGTCGTGGTAATGGTTGTTGTCGTTGTGGAAACACCGGTCTGTTCTGCGCTGCCACTCGTTCCGGATTCTTCTGTTGCATACGATGTCATATCCGTTTCCGGAGGAAGATCCGTACCAGTATTGATTGCCTCCGTCTCCGTTGTTGTATCAGTATAGGAGGAATCCGATTCCACTGTTGTACCTGTTACGGAACTGGAGGTCGTATAGGTATTGACAATGACATATTGTGTTTCATTGGAACGATAAACGACATCATAGCCCTCAGGAACATCAATCTCCAGCACGCGCCATTCATAGAACTGATCCGCACTCCAATTGTAAGTCCAGTCGTTGGATTCATCGAGAGTTACCGTTTCGTACAGCACATTATCACGGTAAATGCCAACCTTAATGTATACGCTGCGGTTCTGAATCTCGGTTTCGTCATTTTCCCAGACCTTCTTCACAGAATAGTCCAGTCCGCCGTCACCGGCATTCATAGAGATGTACTTCGGATAAGCGGGCATATCAAAATCCGCTGCTCCGTCCTCGGGAACTTCCAGCAGAAATGCTGACGGGAAGTAGTACACATCACCGATTCTGACATAATCACCTGCTACAAGGTAAAGACCCGGTTCCAGCATGGAGAACTGCAGGAAGCCATTTTCATCCGCATCAGCGGACGCAAGCGGTGTAATGCCGTCAATTGTCGCATAGTTCTCCAGCGTTTCAGCAGCTTCTGTCAGAGCCGAAGCAGAAAGGTCCTCAAGGGACACCGGATAATCTGCAAAATCACCCTGCAGCACATAATTGCCGTCCTCGTCGGTTCCACCGACAAGGTAAATATCCCAGTGCATTCCCTCAAGAATGACACCGTCCGTTGTTTCACAATACAAACGCAGAACGCCATTCCCTGCCGCATGGGCATTGAGAGCACCAGCCGGAAGCAGCATCCAGAGGAGCATTCCAAGCAAGCTTACAAGCAAAACAAAACTGCGGCGCAGTGAAATGCGCATATCAATCACCATCCTTTTTGATAGACAATGTATAAAGCGGATTACGATAAGGAAGAGACTTCTTTTTCTTGCCGCCGAAGGACCAGAAGATCAGCAGCATCAGCACCAGCGGTGCGGAAATCGCGGGTACGACGAGCAGCGGATCCACCTGCACAGCATCGGCAGAAACACGGACAACGCGCTTTTCCTCCTCCACAACCGTATCAATACGATGGGAACGAAGCAAAAGTCGATGCGTGTTAACGCCATAGGGCGTACAAGTCATCAGCGTCACATAGTCCTTACCGTGCTGGATAGCAAGCTTATCCATCTCATGCGGCAGGACGATGAGGATCTGCTCCACCTCATAGGTCAGCACCTCATCAAGAATCGTAATGGTGAATGTATCACCGACAACAAGCTGGTCAAGATCCGTGAACAATCTCGCCGACGGAAGTCCGCGGTGTGCGGAAATCACAGAATGCGTTGCAGCACCGCCAACCGGGAGCGAAGAACCCTCCAGATGTCCGGCTGCAATGTTCAGAACCGCTTCGCCCGTGCCATGATAAATCGGCAGCTGCACGCCAATCACTGGAATGGAAATATAGCCCATAATGCCCGTTCCGGACAAATCCAGAATGCGGTTGTATTCCGATTGGAGATGCTCGAAATTGGTAAAGGGAGCATAGGTCTGCGAAAGCCGTGTGTTGAAATCGTACGCTTCCTGCAGAATTGCTTCATAGTCCGTATCATCGATCTGGGCAATCGCTTCGCTATAGCTGGCAATTGCACGGCTTTGCACCTTGGAATTCCACCAGTCGCTGACAGTCGGGTACAACATTACGGAGAGACCCACCAGGAATATGATGATCAGTAGTATAGTAGAAAGTAAGTTCAGATGTTTCCTCATGGAACCCTCCCTAATGTCCGGCGGCGGGGTGAACCGCCGCCGGATTCAGGTTAGTTAGTTAGTTTTGATTAAAATTTTCGTTTGCAGGAATTAGTCTTCCTTCTTCATGCGCTTCTTAGCGATCAGGGTAACGCCAGCGCCTGCTACCAGTGTACCACCCACTACGTAGAACAGGGTTGTACCGATACCACCGGTGCTGGGGAGGATATTACCAGATTCATTCACAACATTAGCTGCAAGAACACCATCTGTGGCAGTAAATTCAATAGCACCATCAACTGTAGGTTCACCATTCAGTGTGCCCAAAGCCTCATTTGCGTGTTCAGCAGATACTGTAAAGGTAATCGGATCAATACCGTTATAACCATCCGGAACCTCGGTCTCAGTCAGGATGTATGTACCATCATCAAGACCTTCAAATGTAAAGGTAGTCAGATTTTCAGCAAGTGTAAATTCACGAACAACAGTCTTCTGATCAGTACCAGGCAAAACCTTTTCAAGCTTGAATGCAGCACCTGCCAAAGCGGTGGTGTTATCAGACTTAACCTTATTGATTTCAACTGTATAAGTAAATGCAACTACGCTGTCTTCCTCTGTCTGGCTTGTTGTGTTATCAGCTGCACCATAACCAGAGTTATAAGGATTGTTAGAGTACTCAAGCAGACCTGTGTTCCAGTTACCAGCCGGACCAACAACAGTGGATGCTGTGAACGGAGCTGTATACTCAACGATAACCTCATCACCTGCTGCTGCAGTAGTTGTTGTAGTTGCGCCGGAGCCTGTGCTGCTGTCGCAAGCGGACATTGTAAGCACTGTGCTTGCTGCAAGTAAGCCTGCCATAATTCTACGTTTCATCATTTGGATTTTCCTC
>JAZQAA010000198.1:0-5348 GCA_045544975.1 Oscillospiraceae bacterium
CCAACACCAACCGTCAGTACCTGCTTTTCGCTTCTGCGAAGCATATCAATGGGAGCAATTGCTTCCGTTTCTTCAAAGCCATTGGCAAGAAATACATAGATCATAGTCTAATCGTTCCTTTCTGTTGCATGAAATGTCACACTGTATTTTTTCTGCATGAATACAGGGCGGTAGGATTCCTTTGCTTTTCTGAGACCTGGAATTCCTAAATCCTCCTCACGGTTGATATACCGGAAGCCCTGTTCCATGATGGTTTTCGAAAATGCCTGATTGATCGCGTGATACGCACCCTGAAACGCCGTATCCGCCTTTTCAATATGCACACAGAAGGTGTCGGAATTGAGCGGTTCACCTATGGAGAAAGCCACAAGTCTTCCGTCCGCTCTCCAGATACCTCCCTGCAGTCCAAGCTCATAAAAATGCTGAAAATAGGTATTAATGGCAAACTGCTCGGATATCGCTGAGGTATCCCCCTCAAGGCGTTCGTTATAGCTCATTGCTGCAAAGGTAATGCAGTCATCAAAATCCTTCTCGGTCAGCTGTGCATACTCGGCTTCATACTGTGCAAACCGGTTGACAAAATTCCGTTTCTGGTGGTATTTTCTGCCGGATAACAGCGCAAGATCCTCGGCATGATAAAGATAATCCCAGCTGTCACGATTCTCCTCCACAGTCAGACAATCAGGAAAATGTTCCTGCAGCCAGGCGAGCCGTTCCTCGGAAACATTCCATATCCGAAGCGGCTGACGGAGGGTTGCAGCAAATGTCCGCATCTCTTCAATCAACCGGATGTCATCCCCTGTTCCTGCAGGATAGATGAAAGACGGAACACCATCATGGGTTTTGAATGCACAGCAGAGGTAGAAGCCTTCAAATCGGGCAATCTTCGATTCATTTAGGCGGCGCCATGCCAGATTGTTGGCAAAGCTATATTCACAGCCGCGGTAATCCGACTGCCGCAGACATTCTGTAATCCATGTTCTGTCATCGAGGGTAATCTCACGAAATTCAAGCATAAATTGGTTCCTTATTGGTTTTCTGTTGCAGCTTCTTTAAGCTGTGCATACTCCCTGCGCACTGCATCGCATTGTCCGCAGGTCATTTTCCCTTCGGGACAGGGACCTGCACAGCAGGAAGGACCTGCTTTCGCAAATATGGTAGGTGCCTGTGCATAGACGAGGCGGAGCATTTCTTTGGCAAGTGCTCTGATTTCCCACTGCGCACGGCTGCAGCAGCGCATACGGAAGAAATTCAGGAGACTGCGCGCGTTCATCGTCATGACCATTTTGGTTTCACAGGCATTGGGCAGAACAAAGCGTGCATCCTCGATTGCCTTCTTTTCAGCCTTGGAGCGAGCGTTTTTTTCGCTCAAACCCTCTGCAAGGAAGCTTTCATAGTGCCGTTGTTCCAAGAGGTCTGCAAGTTGATTATAGGCATCCACAGACGCCTGCATAGCCGTTTCATAGACGCGGAGGGTTTCCGGATCCGCAGCAATCTCCGGCGGTGTGATGTACTCAAAATGTTCCTGCTTCACATAACGCTGGCTCTGTACAGAGTAGCTTGCAAGACGATGTCTTGTAATCTGGGCAAGCAGGGCACGGGATACACCTTCGATTCCAAATGTAAAAGTAATATGTTCAATGGGACTTTCATGTCCATAGGATGCCAGCATTCTGACAAAATCCTCTGCTGCATGATCATCCATGCCTTCCATCAGATGCATTGCGCCTGTATCGGAATAGCAGAGCTTCGCAGCAGCTGCCACTGTTTTTTCCGGTAAAGGGGTACAGGCGATCAAAGTGACCTTCATTTCATGCCTCCGTTCTCAGATTCTTTCAGCAGTCCGTATTTCAAACTGCATACGCATTTATTATATCACAGAATCAACTTTTAGTCAATGTTTTGGACGAAATTTACGCTTCATCCTGCGGACGGTACCAGAAGCTATGGATTCCGCTCATGTAGATCAGCGCGCCTTTCGGCACCTGCCGAAGGGCATTAAACACATTAATATAGTCCCCCATTCCCATGGAAATCCCCAGTGCGCCAATAACGCCAAGAATCTGCAGCTGCGGGAACAGCATAAAGAGCAGATACGGAATAAAGCCAAAAACGAGATTCGGGAGCATGGACATGAATACAAAATGCGCCTTACTCATGGATTCCGTTCCGACCACAAAGAGCATACCGGCGGAGAGATTCTGGTACATGAGCACCTCCTCACGGAAGCAGATCGCGTGGAGGAATTCATGCGGTATCATAGCTGCGATTGCAAGTAATGCGCCGATCATGGACGGCATGGGATCAAGCGATCCGCATCGAAGTACACACAGAGCATACAGAATCACAATGACAACCAGTGCGGCAAGATTCATCCAGAAGCCAAATGATTTAAGATCCTCAAATTCCTTAAACTGCACTGCACCCGGCTCCTCTCTCTGGGGAAGAGACGCAGGATCATTATTATATTTTCCAGCATATCTGAATTTCATACATTTCCCCCTCCACCTCATGAAAGCTTTGTAATTTTCTGGTATCTTGCCATGATTTTCTTGGTTCCCACACGATCAAATGCCACTTCCAGCAGTGCATCTCCGCCCATGTATTCCACCTTCAGAACGGTACCATCCCCATGGAAGCGGCTGTTGATGCGCTCGCCCGGTGCAAACTGCAGATCGGATGGAGGCAGATTCTGCGGCGCACTGTTTTTCTGAATATTCTCCATCTGTCGGCGCATATAGGCGACACCGGTGTTTCTTCCGATTTCCGCCGGCATCTGATCAAAGCTGCGCATTGTTTTATCCTGCACATTGAGCAGCTCCTCAGGAATTTCTTTGACAAATCGCGAAAGGGCATTATGCTGCGTATTTCCAAACAGCATACGATTCTGACAATGGATGAGATAGAGATGGCGCTTGGCTCTTGTGATGGTTACATAGGCAAGCCTTCGTTCCTCCTCCATATCCTCCTTAGTATCCATACTGCGCATTCCCGGGAAAATCCCCTGCTCCATTCCGACTACAAAGACCGTATCGAACTCAAGTCCCTTGGCAGCGTGAATGGTCATGAGGGATACGCTTGGCTCATCGGATTCACGATCCGCATCCGTATAGAGGGCGTTCTCCTCAAGAAAACCCTCCAGTGTCGGTTCATCGCTTTCCTTCATATATTCAACAATATTGGAGCGAAGCTCCTCCACATTTTCAAGGCGGGTTTCTCCTTCCTCGCCCTCCTGCTGCAGCATGAGCTTGTAGCCGGTTCGTTCCAGAATCTCATCGAACAACTCATCGAGTGGAAGCGTTTCAGAAAGCTCTGCAAGATGATCCATGAGTACTGCAAATTTCAGGAGAGGGCCTGTGCGCTTGGAGAGCGCCGGAAAATCCTCACAGCTGCGCACTACTTCAAGCGGCGACATTCCAAGATCCTGGGAAATCGCAGTGATGGTTGCAATGGTTGCATCACCGATTCCGCGCTTTGGAAGATTCACAATGCGTTCAAAACGAACAAGGTCATTGGGATTCTGCAGGACACAGAGGTAGGCAATGACATCTTTGATTTCCTTTCTGTCCTGGAAACGGACGCCGCCGTACACACGGTAGGGCAGTTTATTGCGAATGAGTGCTCGTTCCACATTATTCGAAAGCGCATTCATACGGTAAAGAACGGCGAAATCTGTGTATTCCGCGCCGTTTTTCACAGCTTCTTCGATCGTATCGGCAATGAACTGACCCTCATCCTTTTCAAGGGAAACCTTCAAGAGCTGCACCTTCTCGCCTTCTCCGGCAGAAGTCCAGAGGGATTTGTCCTTACGCTGTTCATTATTGGCAATCACGGCATTGGCAGCACTGAGGATATTCTGTGTGGATCGATAATTCTCCTCAAGACGGATGGTTTTGCACCCCGGAAACTGCTCTTCAAACTGCAGGATATTCTCAATTGTCGCACCGCGGAAGCGATAGATACTCTGATCATCATCACCGACTACGCAAAGATTGCCGTGCTCCTGTGCAAGAAGGCTGACAAGACGGTACTGGGCATAGTTGGTATCCTGGTACTCATCCACCATCAGGTAACGGAACCGGTTCTGGTATTTCTCCAGAATGTCGGGATTCTGTTCAAATACGCGGACAGTCAGATAGATCAGATCATCAAAATCCACTGCCTGCGCATCACGCAGGCGTTTCTGATAGGCATGATAGAGCTTCGCTGCAACGGATCGCCAATAATCATGCCCTGCCTGCGCTGCAAAATCATCTGCAGAGATCATCTTATCCTTGGCAGAGCTGATTGTGCCAAGAATGCTCTTGGGCGGGAATTTCTTCTCAGAAATGTCCAGATCCTTCATGCAGCGCTTCATGACACGAAGGCTGTCGTCACTGTCATAAATGGTAAAGCTCTTATCATAGCCAAGTCGGTCAATAGTAGCACGAAGAATTCTGACACAGGCAGAATGGAAGGTGGAAGCATGGATATCCTGTGCAGCCTCCCCAAGGGTTTCGGCAAGACGGGTTTTCAGTTCCCCCGCTGCCTTGTTCGTAAATGTAATCGCAAGAATCTGCCACGGCTGTATGGGGCGTTCTGCAATCAGCTCGCGCAGCTGTGCCATGGTCAGATCTCCGCCGTCAATATACTCTTTGAGCTGCTGCAGCTGGCTTTCAAATGCCGGAGGCATCGTCAATGTATTGGCAGCATCTCCAAAGAGTACCATATTGGCAATACGATTAACAATAACGGTGGTTTTGCCGCTGCCCGCACCGGCGAGCACAAGGACGGGTCCCTTCACAGTTGTAATTGCCTCAAGCTGCTGGGGATTCATGTGCCGGAAGCAGCGGCGGAGAGCTGCTTGTTTATAGTTAAGGAATTCATTTTCTGTCATAGTTAGGATCCTTTCGGTTCTGAAACATTCGTTGATACTCTTCTATTATATCAAATCAAGCTGCCGCCGTCAATGTATTGGAGAAAAAACATTCGCCTTCCAATCTATATGCCTTACCTTTTTTCACAAATCTTCATAAATGTTCTCAATAAAATATTGCATTTTATCCAAAAATGTGCTATACTATAACTATCTTTACAGGAACAAGGAGGTCTTTTCACTATGAAAATGCAATTTATTGGCGCCACCCACGAAGTAACAGGCAGCTGTACCTATCTGGAACTTGCCGGCAAAAGACTTCTGGTGGATTTCGGAATGGAGCAGGGACGCGATGTCTATGAGAACGCTCGTATTCCCTGTGCTCCGGGTGAAATTGACTATGTACTTCTGACGCACGCGCATATTGATCACTCCGGTCTTCTTCCGCTGCTGCACGCCGGCGGCTTTCAGGGTGAGATTCATACAACACAGG
>JAZQAA010000199.1:0-7521 GCA_045544975.1 Oscillospiraceae bacterium
GTTCGTCAGCGTGGTACTCACATTCATCCGGGCGAGGGCGTAGGCAGAGGTTCTGATGACACTCTGTTCGCTATGGTAGACGGCAGAGTAAAGTTTGAGCGCTGGGGCCGCGATCGTAAGCGCGTATGCGTTTACGCTGACTAATTGTGCGTATTCGTACAATATAGTTCATCCCGTTGATTGATGGAACATAAATCCCGGGCTTTATCCAAAGCTTGGGATTTTGTTTTAGCGAAAGGAAAGTATCATGTTTGTCGATAAAGCCAAGATCAAGATAAAAGCTGGAGACGGCGGCGATGGTGCTGTCTCCTTTCACAGAGAAAAATATGTTGCTGCCGGCGGTCCCGACGGCGGTGATGGCGGTAACGGCGGTAATATCGTTTTTCAGGTGGATGATAACTTCTCCACGCTGATTGATTTCCGTTACAAGAGAAAATACATTGCTGAAAATGGCGAGAATGGCGGAAAAAAAAGATGTACCGGCAAGAGCGCACCCGATCTGATTATCAAGGTGCCGCGCGGTACCCTGGTGCGTGAGGCTGAGACTGGCAGAATCATGGCGGATATGTCCGATGACGAGCCGAAGATCCTCGCAAAAGGCGGCAGAGGCGGTAAAGGCAACAGCAATTTTGCCACCTCCACAAGACAGATCCCCCGTTTTGCAAAGCCCGGTTTTCCCGGTGAGCGGTTTGAGGTAACGCTGGAGCTGTAGCTTCTGGCGGATGGGGGTCTGGTCGGCTTCCCGAGTGTAGGTAAGTCCACACTGATTTCCGTTGTCAGTGCAGCAAAGCCGAAGATTGCAAACTATCATTTTACAACATTGACACCTGTTCTGGGTGTAGTTCGTCTGGATGCAGAACATTCCTTTGTAATGGCGGATATTCCTGGTTTGATTGAAGGTGCAAGCGAAGGCACTGGACTTGGTCATGAATTCCTTCGTCATGTGGAACGCTGTCGTCTGATTCTTCATGTACTGGATGTTTCCGGTATTGAAGGACGGGATCCGATTGAGGATTTTGTTGCCATTAACAAGGAGCTTGAAAACTTCAGCGAAGCACTTGCAGAGTGCCCGCAGATGGTGGTTGCCAACAAATCCGATATGGCGACACAGGAGCAGATTGAGCGTCTGCAGGAATATATCGAAGAGCTGGGTCTCCCCTTCTTCACAATTTCTGCAGCAACCACACAGGGAACATCCGAGCTGATGGATGCTGTTGGACAGCGTCTCTCTGAGCTCCCGCCGGTGAAAGTTTACGAAGCGCAGCCGCTTTCTCAGGAAGAATGGGAAGCACGCTTCTCGAATTCCAGACAGGATTTCGAAGTCGAAGTGGAAGATGGCATTTACTATGTTTCCGCTCCTTGGCTGGAACCGATCCTCCGGACAGTCAACATGGAGGACTACTCTTCCCTGCAGTATTTCCAGCGTGTGCTGCGTTCCAGCGGTATTATTGACAAGCTGGAAGAAATGGGTATTGAAGAGGGCAGCACTGTCAATATCTTCGGATTCGAATTCGATTATATCAGGTAAAACGCTATGGAATTTCAGTTGACAGAAAAGGAAGCCAATCTCTATAGTCCGTTGACACTCGCTTTTTTAGGAGACAGTGTGTACGAACTGATGGTGCGCTCTGCAATTGTAAAGCGCGGCAACACACAGGTCAAACAGCTGCATTCTTCTAAAATTGAATTGGTCTGCGCGTTTTTTCAGGCTCGTGCTGCGGAAAAGCTGATGGATTCCTTTACAGAAACGGAGCATCGTATTTTTTTGCGAGGCAGAAATGCAACAGGAAATACAGTGCCGCACAGTGCCTCCCCTGCCGATTACCGCAAGGCAACCGGACTTGAAAGTGTATTCGGTTATCTGCATCTGACAGGCAATACCGAACGGCTTGAGACACTGTTTTCAGCAATTTGGAATATGCAGGATGAGATTCTGCAGCTAAAGTCAAATAAGGAGTGATAAACCATGTCAGGACATTCCAAGTGGAATAATATTAAACGCAAAAAGGAAGCAACTGACGCAGTCAAGGCAAAGATTTTTACCAAGATCGGCCGTGAGATCATTGTATGTGTCAAGGAAGGCGGTCCCGATCCGAACAACAATGCAAAGCTTCGCGAGCTGATTGCAAAGGCTAAATCCAACAATGTCCCCAATGATAACATTGATCGCGTGATCAAAAAGGCATCCGGTGAGGGTTCCAAGAATGATTACGAGTCCATGGTCTATGAGGGCTACGGTCCGAATGGCGTTGCTGTTATTGTTGAGTGCCTGACGGACAATAAAAACCGTACCGCTGCAGATGTTCGTCATTACTTTGATAAGTACGGCGGTAATCTGGGTACAATCGGCTGTGTCTCCTTTATGTTTTCTACAAAGGGCATTGTTGTTGTGGAAAACACAGGCATCGATGAAGACACAGCTATGGAGGACTGCTTCGATTGCGGCGGTGAGGATCTGACAGTTGAGGAAGAGAACATTGTCATGGAATGCGATCCGACAGCTGTTTCCGCAATGCGTGAAGCTCTGGAAGCCAAGGGCTACACTGTACTTTCTGCAGAAGCAGAAAAGGTTCCTGCAACTTACACCCAGCTGACAGATGAGGATTCCATCAAGAAGATGCAGCAGCTGCTCGATCATCTTGAGGAAAACGATGATGTACAGAATGTATATCACAACTGGGAAATGCCGGAAGACGAAGAATAAAAAAGGACATACATATAGTGACGAAGGAGTGTGACAGTATGAAAAGTACAGGAATGTTTAGACGCTTAGATGCACTGGGAAGATTTGTTATTCCCAAGGAGTTGCGTAAAAGCCTTGGCATCAATGTATACGATTATATGCAGATCTTTACAGATGGTGATACCATTATTCTGAAGAAGAGCGAGTTTAACTGCATTCTTTGCGGTAATCATGAGGAACTGATCGATTATCATGATAAAAGAGTCTGCCGCAGATGTATTGACGATCTGAAAGCCAATATGTAATCTCAAGCGCAATAACGCAAAACCTTTCTGCAGATGCACTCTGCAGAAAGGTTTTTTATCATATTGGACTGTAATCACTTAATATAAACACGCTTCATGATCTGCGGTGTCACAGGCATATCCGCATAATTTGTTGCAACGCCAGCAATCTCATCCACAACATCCATGCCAGAAATCACCTTGCCAAAGGCTGCATACTGACCATCTAGATAGGGTGCATCCTCGTGCATAATGAAGAACTGGGAACCCGCAGAATCAAATGCCTGTGCTCTTGCCATGGACAGCACACCTCTGGTGTGCTTGAGATTGTTTACCACACCATTTGCAAGGAACTCACCCTTGATGTGCCAGCCGGGACCGCCTGTACCATTGCCCTTTGGGCAGCCGCCCTGAATCATAAAACCGGAAATGACTCTGTGGAATGTAAGACCATCATAGAAGCCATCCTTCACAAGCTTTTCAAAATTTTCACAGGAAATAGGAGCGATATCGGGATACAGCTCAATTTCAATTTCCTTTCCGTTTTCCATTTCAATTACAATCATTGCTTTACCTCCAGAATTTATTGCTAACAGTCATACTGTTATGCGATCAGAATAATTCGACGGATTCAACATCTTCCTTGGTGATCGTTACAAGATCCGTATCACTCAGATCCGTCATTGTTGCAAGACGATTTGCCTGATTGGTCAGGGTTTTCTCAAAGAAATTACGCACATCACGGCCATTTGCAAAACCGGGAAGCTTCTTTTCAACACGCTCACGGAAGAATTCACGCACACAGTCCGCGGCTTCATCCGTTACCTCGTAGAAGGATTTGCCGCAAATACCGCTGAAAATATCCATCAGCTCATCCGCTGTATAATCCTCGAACAGAATCTGCTTATTGAAACGAGAGCGCAGACCCGGGTTGGAATCCAGGAAATCCTGCATCAGATCCGGATAGCCTGCAACAATCACAACAAAATCATCTCTATGATCCTCCATTGCTTTGAGGAGGGTGTTGACTGCTTCAGTACCAAAGTCGTTTGTGCCGCTCGCCGCTGTCAGGGAGTATGCCTCATCAATGAACAGGACACCGCCCAGCGCGCTGTCAATGACCTTCTTTGTCTTGATAGCAGTCTGACCGACATAGCCGCTGACAAGTGCAGAACGGTCTACTTCGACAAGATGTCCCTTTTCGAGAACACCGAGCTTCCGGTAAATCTTACTCATCATTCTGGCAACGGTTGTTTTACCTGTACCAGGATTTCCGGAGAACACCATATGCAGCGTAATATCCGTCTGCGGAAGTCCGCGCTCTGCACGCATTTTATGTACCTTCAGAAGGTTGATCAGGCTCCCCAGATCCTCCTTTACCTTAGTAAGACCTGTCAGATCATTGAGATTCTGGAGAAGCTCCTCAAGAGTTTCCTCCGGCTCTTCCGGCTCCGGCTGCGCCTTCGGCGTCTGTTCTGCAGGTTCCGCAGCAGCCTGTACCGGTACAATTGCCGGCACATCCATCTTTTCCTTTCCCATGATCGGTGCAACGGGTGTATCGTTCATGACAGGAAGCTTGCCATCCGGGTACAGCTTTTTCCAGCTGCGCAGGTAGGCACTGCGGTAATTCTTCAGACGCAGCATCAGCGTTGCCATTGCCTTGGTCTGACGATCATCATACTTGCCGTCGTTGATGATGAATTCCAGTCCCAGCTCATCCAAAAACTCCAGCAGCATCAGGGAAGTACTGCCATTAGAAGCCTGATTCTGAATATCAGCATTGATAAATACAGTCAGAAGGCCAAGAATGGTATCAAAAATTCCATCCGCAGAAATTTTATGCTCTGCCACAAATCGCTCCACATAGTCCTTGGACAGGGAAAAATTGAGACAGCGGTTGATGATATCCACCTCATAATCCATGATGGTATGGTCACTGTCCGCCATGTACAGCATAAACTTCATGATGGAGAACTGCGCATAATCACGCATCGGCATATGAGAATCCTTGATCCGAAGGCCTTGTTTTTCATATTGTTCACTCAGCGTATAGATATACTGCAGAGTATCATTCATTGAGGACTTCAATCTCTTTTCAGCTCCTTTATCGGTTGCTGTCCGAAGATCGGCACAGCATTACTTTTATTATAACAAATTTCAAAGGAAAACACAAGTAGTATTTGAAAAAAAGAAGCCTGTTTTTTTGTTGCCGCTTCATTTGGCATATTTTCAAACAGAATGCACAGCTTGACTTTATGGGTAAAATTGTGTATAATGAAAGGAAAGACTGATCCATGGAGGGATCCCATGCATTCTGATGAAACAAAAACTATGGAAGATAGTACGGACACCGCTCAGGAAACAATACTTTCCTCTGAAAATACGGAATATTCCATTTCCGAAGAAGCGGCACAAACAAAGGCGGATGAAGCACTTTTCAGAAAAATTTTGGCAGGCTGTGCGGCAGCCGCACTCTTGGCGTGCTGCGTGGTCTTTTCCTTTTTGTATCTGCTGGCAGCAGAAGGAACAAGCAGACAGCTTGTCTTGGCACGGACAACAATGGAGCCAATGGAAACGCCGCCACCCCCGACAACGGAACCTCCTACAGAGCCCACTGAACCCCCAACGGAGGAACCAAAGTATGAAATGCAGCTGAGCCTGGATACAGCAAACAGTTATCATTTCAGCAATCCGGATGTTGTAGGCTGGATTTATATTGATGACACTGTCATTGATTATCCGATTGTGCAGGGAACGGACAATTCCTTCTATATTGATCACAACTGGAAAAAACAGTACAGTCACAGCGGAAGTATTTTTCAGGACTATGCGTGTGATTTGACAAAATCGGAAAACACATTGATTTATGGGCATAACCTTGCAAATGGAACAATGTTCCATGCGATCAAAAAATACAAATCCGAGGAATGGGGCCTGGAACACCCTTTTGTGGAGGTTTCTACCTTAAATACAAGATATTTGTACAGAGTCCTGTCGGTTAATGTACTTTACGGCGATTATGGAACAAGCTTTGAATACTGGAACTGTAAGGATATGGACAAGGAAAGCTACACGAATTTTGTGCAGAAGATTTATGACACCTCCCTTGTCTGGTATGGTGGCGAAGAACTTCCCGAATTCGGTACAAAGATCCTGACGCTGCAGACCTGTAATTCCGGTGCAAACGATGGTATGCGCTGCGTCCTGTTCGCAGAGCGTATCGGAATTCAATGAGACGATAGGAGAATCCAATGTCATTTCGCTATCAGCACACAGTTTATGCCTGCTTTGTCGGCTACATCGTGCAGGCAATTGTGAACAATTTCCTGCCTATGCTCTTCCTTACTTTACAGAGCGAATATGCGATTTCACTCGGACAGATCACATCGCTGATCACAATCAATTTTGCTGTCCAGCTTCTTGTTGATTTTATCGCTGCGAATTGCATTGATAGAATTGGCTACCGGGCAGGAATTATCCTGGCTCATGGTGCCGCTTCTCTCGGATTTGTATTGCTTGCTGTTCTGCCGCAGCTTCTTCCCAACGCCTACTCAGGAATTCTGATTGCTGTCATTATTTACGCCATCGGCGGCGGTTTGCTGGAAGTACTCGTAAGTCCGATTATGGAATCCTGCCCAACCGATAACAAGGAAAAGGCAATGAGTCTGCTGCATTCCTTCTATTGCTGGGGACAGGCGGCAGTCATTCTGCTCTCCACTGTTTTCTTCTTTGTATTTGGCCTCAAGCATTGGCGGATTCTTGCAGCCCTGTGGGCACTTGTTCCGCTTTGCAATGGCGTTTTCTTTGCAAAGGTACCCATCGCTTCACTTCTGCCAGATGATGAGGAAGGTCTGTCCATTCGCGATCTTTTGAAGCGCCGTTTATTCTGGATTCTCACATTACTCATGATCTGCGCTGGAGCAAGTGAGCTTGCAATCAGTCAATGGGCATCCACTTTCGCTGAACAAGGACTTTCCGTCAGCAAGACGATCGGTGATCTTGCAGGTCCGATGTGTTTTGCCCTTCTGATGGGAACCGCACGACTTCTGTATGGTAAATTCGGTGACAGAATTGAAATGACACGCGTTATGACTGCAAGCGGCATTCTATGTGCAGCGGCATATATGCTCACAGCCTGCAGCCCCATTCCCCTGCTCAGTCTGATCGGCTGCGGAATCTGCGGCTTTTCCGTTGGCATTCTCTGGCCGGGAACCTTCAGCATTGCAGCAGCTTCTCTGAAACGGGGCGGCACAGCGATGTTTGCATTTCTGGCGCTTGCAGGCGATATCGGATGTTCGGCAGGTCCGACTGTATTGGGATGGGTTACTGCCTGCTGCGGTGATTCCATGAACAAGGGAATTCTTGCCGGAACAGTCTTTCCGATCCTCCTGCTAATTGGCATTGTGCTTTACAAGAAAAATCGGCGAAGCGAACATGCATAGATAAATTAGAAATTATAAGTGCCTCCGGCGGATTCATATTGGGACTCCGTCCCAAACCCTGCCAAAGGGACGGAGTCCCTTTGGAATCCCGTGACAAAAAGCTCGAAACCCA
>JAZQAA010000200.1:0-4929 GCA_045544975.1 Oscillospiraceae bacterium
AAGATAGAAGGCTTCTTTGAATATGTTGTGCCGCCGCTGGAGGGGTTCTGGTGGATGCAAGGTATGAATGGTATCAATTATGCCAATAAAGAAAACTTCCATTGGATCTCCGTAATCCGCTTGCCGGACTTTGTGACGGAAAAGGACTTTGCATGGGCTGTGGAAACGGCAACGAAGAAGAAAAAACTGGACTGCTCCATGGCAGAATTTCTGACGATCGAGGAGGGGGTGTGCGTGCAGATCATGCACCATGGCAGCTATGATTCCGAGCCGGAAACTGTTGCCCTCATGGATGCCTATCTTGTGGAACACGGTTATGTGAATGATCTGAGTGCAGAGCGTTTGCATCATGAAATTTATCTGTCCGACCCGAGGAAAGCTGCTCCGGAGAAGTGGAAGACGGTGATCAGACATCCGATCAAGGAAGGGAACTGACAATGAACCAAAGAGCCATCAAAGACATCACCAACTTCATCTTCATGCAGGACGCGCCTGCAAAAAGTGACATCATTTTCATCCCCGGAACGGCGAGATCAGCGATTGCGGAGAAAGCGGCAGAGCATTCATGTCGTATACTTGTCATTTGTGCAGCATTTCCATGTAAAATATGCCCCCGGAATCCTGAGGACTCCGGGGGCTGTGCCATTTAAAGTGCAAGGAGATACTGCTTGAGTGCTGCAAGGTCAAAGATATTGACAGAGCCGTCAGCATTCATATCCGCATTTGCAAAATTTTCTTCTGTGAAATCCTGCTGCGCAAGCAGATACTTCTGCAAAGCGACAATATCCAGAACGGACACGGTTCCATCGAGGTTCACATCGCCAGTAGTATCCAACTGCCACTCAAATACGGGGAAGCCGTCGTTGAGCGTTGTATAGGGATTATCCACAAACGGAGAACCGAGATCGGGAGCAATTGTCATGAGCTTATTGGAGCCGACCATGGTAACGCCATCCGCAGCAGCACCATCCACAGCGCCGTCAGCGGAGGTTGTCAGATAATAGTTGTTCGTGAGGGTAATGGTATTCGTACTTACAGTATCAATGGTTGCAGCACCGGCAATACCGCCGCTCTGCGTTCCAGTCACAGTGCCTGCAAAGTAACTGTTCTCAACCAGACCGTCCGCGGAATTTTTATGCTGTCCCACAAGAATCTGACCGACGAGTCCGCCTGCCATTCCGTCAGATGCAGAGATTTCAGCATTCGCATAGCAGCTTGAAATCGTGCAGCCGCCGTGTGCCTTACCAAGGATAGCGCCAACAAGGGTTGTTCCGCTTACAGTACCGGTAAAGTCACAGTTCTGAATCAGACCGCCATAGCCCAGTTCACCGACGATACCGCCAACACAGTTTGTGCCGGAAACAGAACCGCTCACGCTGAGATTCAGGATGGTACCCCTTGTCACTCTGCCGAACAGACCGGAATAATAGCGGGTATTGGAAACATTGAGTCCTGTAATTTTATGGCAATTGCCGTCATAATGGCCTCTGAAAATTGCATAGTTGGAAATTGTCGTGGAGGTGTCGTCTTCGTAGAAGCATCCGATGGGCATCCATACTTCATTTTCCAGATCAATATCCGCTGTCTGAATGTAATATGCATAGGTGAACATGGGATTTAAAACCGTATTATTCATCAGATCACGCATCTTCTCCAGTTCTTCCTTATTGGAAATCTGGTAGGGATCCTCTTCCGTGCCGGAGCCGGCAAAAGGTGCATTCATCTGCCAGTAGAAAACCGGATAACCGTCATTCTGATCGCCCTCTGCAGCGACATAGTTTTCGCCAAGCCAAGCGGGATTCTGTTTCAGTGTTGAGTAATGCAGACCGGAACAGCCGTCCGTCAGAGTGCTGTCCACACCGCCGCTTGCAACAGTCTGGAGATAGGAGTTGTTTGTGAAGGTGATGGTATTTTCCTTCGTAGTTCCGATGGATGTAGAACCTGCAATACCGCCTTCCTGCGTACCGGTGACATCACCTACAAAATAGCAGTCTTTCACAAGACAGTCCACGGAATTGGCATGATTGCCAACCAGAATATAACCAGCTATACCGCCTGCCATACCATTAGAAGCGGTTACCTCTGCATTTGCATAGCAGCTGGAAATCTCGCCGCCTGCGTGAATCTTACCGATGATGGAGCCGATCAATGTGGTACCGGAAACTGTACCAGTAAAGTCACAACATTCCACCTTGCCGCCGTAACCCATTTCGCCGGCAATACCGCCGACGCAGTTCACGCCGCTGACAGTACCGTTCACGCTGAGATTTCTGACAGTCGCCTGTGTCAGTCTGCCGAACAGACCGGAATAATTACGGGTATTGGAGATATTCAGTCCGGTAATTTTACAGTAGCCGCCGTTGTAATTACCTCTGAAGGCTGCCCAGTTGTTTGCTGTTGTAGAGGTGCTGTCCGGATAGAAGCAGCCGATCGGCATCCAGTTGGAATACGAACTCAGGTCGATGTCCTCTGTCTGCTGGTAATATGCGAAGCCATAGCAGCCGTTGGCATTGATATTATTGACCGCATCCGCCATCGCTTTCAGATCTGCCGCTGTACCGATCAGATAGGGATCTGCCGCGGTACCGCTGCCCTCAAAGAGATCCTGCACGGTGACATTAACGGTTGCTGTCTTGCCGCCGTAGGTGACGGTTACCTTCTTGCTTCCGGCGGACGAGAAATCATAGCTCGTCGTGTAGCCGGAGCTGATGGTCTTGGTGCTGCCGTCGCTGTAGGTTGCTGTGAGCGTCAGCCCCGTTGTATTGATTGCAGCGCCGTCCTCGTAGATCAATGTATTAGGCTTTGTGGCAACCGCAATGCTCGACAGCGTAATCGCGTTGACCGTACAGGTGAAGGTCGTTGATTTACCGCCGTAGGTCACCGTAACGGTCTTGGTACCTGCGCTTGAAAAGTCATAGGACACCTTGTAGCCGCTGGTGATCGTCTTGGTGGAGCCGTCCGAATAGGTCGCCTTGAGCTTCAGACCCGTGGTATCCAGTGTGTCACCCACGAAATAGGTGGTTGTGGTGGGCTTGGAGGAGACGGAGATGCTGCTCAGGGTGGCTGGTTTATCATAGGCGGGACGGACATAGTGCGAGGTTAAACCTTGACCAGTGCAGTGTGTATAGTCATGTGAAAATTGTGAATATAAGTAAGCAGAAGCACCGGATTCGCCCACAACATAATAATGATAATATGTTACAATCGGTCCAGTTTCAATTCGTGTAGTCGACATTCGATTCAAGCCTACCCAATGATCGAATAAGCCATCATTTTCTTCAAAAACAGCTACATCCACATACATTTCATAGTCGTCACAATAATGAAAAATCAAGTCGCCTGGTTGCGGGCTGGTAACACGCTTTCCGCCAGCCGCAATTATATTTTCATATAGATACTGCGGGTTTCCACTCCATGGAATCGCATCTTCCTGACCAGCAAGAATAGCACAATCAGAAATAAATTCCGCAGACCAGAGTGAGCTCGAATAATAAGCAGCTACGCTTGATGATGATGGATATTCTTCATCGCCCAACTCAGGGGTTTGTACTTTTGCAACCGCCAGCATATCCTTACCGCCCTCACCCACAAGAGTGAAGTCCTTATCATAAATCGCAACCGCCGACTGCGATGCACTTACCTCCATTGTCGGAAACAGCGGTAATATCTGCAACCCCATCATCGCCGCAGCTGCAGCCGCGGTAATTTTTCGGAATCTGCGTTTCCAATCAATCATATTAACATCTCCTTATCATCGTATTGCCGGACACTGCGCGTGCCTGCTGACCGTGAAGGTGTTTGTCAGCCGCATCTGCCCGGCGATTTGTTGTGATAAACGCCTTGCTTTTCCACAATTTGTCTATACATTAATTATAATACCACAAAAAAAACAGTGACTTTTCCGTAAACAAATTATGAACTGCGAAGGCTCTTCGCACTGCGAAAGAAACAGCGCAGCAGCCGTACCATGCATCGGAAGGCTTGGGCGGAGAAAGTGATGAAAACGCTGAGTAATCAGCTGTACAAACAAAAGGGATTGGTTCAAAAGCAGGGGAGAGGCTCGGATAAAAGCCCACCTCTAATGTAATGCAACAGGAAAACCCACAGCAGAAACCATGTTTCTGCTGTGGGTTCGTTGTATGATTCACTGCGAATATATTTACGGGGTAACTCATTTTTATGATATCCGATTATTCTCCAGCCAATGCTGTGATTGTTTCCTATCAAGCAGCACTCTTCAGAAGCAAGGATTTCATAACAGCGAGATCGAATGCATCAATCTTTTCATCGGAATAAAGGTCGCCGGCTTTCCAATCTGACAGATTACCCTTGTTAAGCAAAAACAATTGCATAGTGATAATATCAGTAACATTGAAAACACCATCAGCATTCACATCCCCTATCACTGAAATTGTCGTTTCATGGCGGTAGCTTTTGATGACAATCGTACCGTTCTGGGAAATATATGCTGCATAAATCCATCCATCTGCATATACAACAGCCGGGGAATTCACAAGTTCTATGGCAATGCTGTTTCCTGTTTTCACTAAATGATTATCGTAAGAGTATAACGAGAAATCGTCCTCATCCTGCGTGTTGAGAGCCAGATACAGCGACTCATTGATGACAATGGGGATTGCCGTGAAGCAGCTGCCGGGAGTTCCTGACAATGGCAAACAAGTAATTTCATCACCATTCAGTAAATAAACACTCTCATTTTCACCGGTAACAGCAACATATACCATATTACCGCAGACAGCAGAATCAATCATTTCAGATGATGATTCAGAAAGTGTGACAATACTCCACTGCGATTCCTCCCATCGTGCCATTTTCGGTTTGCTGTTATCATTGAGATCACGATAGGACACAAATAGATTTTCTGCAGAAGCCTGAATCGATAAACTGCAGGCATTTTCAGATAAAACA
>JAZQAA010000201.1:0-5102 GCA_045544975.1 Oscillospiraceae bacterium
GCAGGAAAATTCTGGTAAGCCCTGTTGCATTTTTATTGCCATCATGATATAATGAGAGCAAGAAGCAAACAGCGCTTAAGGGAGGAAGAACATGGCAAAAAAAGACAGGATTATCTATGTATGCAGCGAATGCGGATTCGAGAGTCCGAAATGGAACGGCTGCTGTCAGGGATGCGGTGCGTGGAACACACTGGAAGAATCCGTGCCGCTTGGAAGCGGCTGCTCCGCAAAACCTACAGTCGATCTTTCCAGCAAAATTCAGAAAATCGGACAGATTGCCATGGATGCCGAGGTGCGGTATGGGACGGGCTGCGGCGAGCTGGACAGGGTTCTGGGCGGCGGACTGGTGAAGGGCTCCATCGTCCTGCTGGGCGGTGAGCCGGGTATTGGTAAGAGTACGCTGCTGCTGCAGATTTGTCAATATCTGGGAGAAAGTCACAGTGTATTATATGTATCCGGAGAGGAATCCGCACGGCAGCTGGGACTGCGTGCAGAGCGACTCGGGGTGGATTCGGAGCGGCTCTTTATCTTAACTGAAAACGATGCGCAGGCAATTTGCGACACGATGGCAGCTTCGAAGCCGGATATTGTCATCATCGACTCCATCCAGACCATGCAGATTCAGCAGCTTTCCTCAAGTCCGGGCAGTCTGACACAGGTGCGTGAATGCACCAATCTATTTATGCACACGGCAAAACGCCTGGAAATCCCAGTGTTCATTGTTGGTCATGTCAACAAGGACGGTGCCATTGCAGGCCCGAAGGTCATGGAGCACATTGTGGATACCGTACTCTTTTTCGAGGGTGAGCGGCATATGAGCTACCGTGTACTGCGCGCTGTCAAGAATCGTTTCGGTTCCACGAATGAAATTGGCGTTTTCGATATGCAGGACAAGGGACTGCGTGAAGTGGAGAATCCCTCACAGATGTTGCTTGCCGGACGGCCGCTGGGCGTTTCCGGTACCTGCATTGCGTGCGTTATGGAAGGCTCACGCCCGATACTGGCAGAAGTACAGACACTGGTTGCAAAGAGCGGCTTTGCGGCACCGCGCCGGACGGCAACCGGCTTTGACTACAACCGGATGTCCCTGATGCTGGCAGTACTGGAAAAGCGGTTCGGGCTGACATTCGGCGCGATGGATGTATATCTGAATATTGTGGGTGGCTTTAAGCTGGATGAGCCGGCAGGCGATCTTCCTGTGGCACTGGCACTCTATTCAGGACTCACGGACAGGGCACTCCCTGACAAGCTGATTGCCATCGGCGAAGTAGGACTTGGCGGTGAAATCCGCAATGTTTCGCATATTGTAAGGCGTGTGCAGGAAGCAAAGCGCATGGGCTTTGAGGTCTGCATTGTACCGAAGCAGGCGTTAGGCGCGCTCCCGAAAAGCAGCAAAACACTCCGGATTTTCGGTGTGAGCAATCTCAAGCAGGCATTTTCAGCGCTTGCAAAGCTGGAAGAGGAATCATCCCAAAAGACCGAATAACAAAAAACTCCCGGGCTTGCACAAGTCCGGGAGTTTTTATATCGGTATGGTTTAGTATTCCAGCTCAGGGAAAATGCTGAGTGCATCCTCAGAGAAATCCTCTACGATATCATCCAGAGTATCAAACTGCAGATCCTCAAGACAGTATGCATAGCAGTCCTTCAGAGGCTGATTGTAGTGGTCAAAGCCAGTCATATCAATTGCATCCGCAACCTCTGCCAGCACGGCGATTTCATCCTGATAACCGAGCAGGGGGTTATCGTAGTAGAGATCGTTCATGACTTCTCTGTTGTTGACATAGCAGCCGTAATTCAGTGCATAGTCATACATACTGTCCGTATCCACTGTGAAGTAGCGTACAAAATCCGCTGCCATTGTTGCGCTGTTGCAGCTCTGGGCAACACAGAGCCAGTTGCCGCCCCAGAAATAATTCGCAGGACCTGCAACAATGTTCACATTACCCTCGGAACCCATGCACTGCTCTACCTGTGCACCGGGTCCAAGACACCATGTGGAGAAGAAATAGCCGAAGGTCTGACCCTGCAGGTCGAACCAGTCATCCGTCCACTGACCAACATTGGGATCCACATAGCCGTTGTCAATGAAACGCTTTGCCATATCGGTAAATTCAATGACATAGTCCGTATTCAGTGTACCGTCCGTATTTACCCAGCTGTTGCAGCCGGTATTGTAGCACTGCCAGAGACCGCCGAGGGATGCACAAACAGTAACATCATATTCTGCGAGGGATGCTGCAACAGCCTCAAAGCCATCCCAATCGCAGATCATCTCCTGCATTGTCTCCGGAGAGGTAACACCGAGATATTCTTCTGCCATATCCGTATAATAGCAGAAACCGCCGGGCGCAATATCCCATGCTGCAGCCATCAGCTCACCATATTCATTTGTACCGATCTGTAGGGTGTAATTGTATGCATTCTCATATTCCTGAGTGTCAATACCCAGTGCGCTCAGAGGTGCGGTATAATACTGGTCGTTGATGTAATTCTGAATCCAGCCCGCCTCTACCACGAACAGATCCACATCCTCGCCGGAGTTGAGGAAGGTTTGATAGTTAGCGTTTGCATCATAGCCGCTGTATGCACCGGGAAGTCCCACATACTGCACATCATAATCCGGATAGTCCAGTGAGAACTGCTCAATCATGTATGCAAGATCGTAATCCGTCCAGCAAGCAATGGAAAGAGTTGTGTCATCGTCAGGGAGGGATATCTCGCCATTGGAAGGCTCCGTCTCCGGTTCAGTTTCGGGCTCCGTTTCCGGTTCTGTCTCGGGTTCAGTTTCAGGCTCGGTCTCGGGCTCCGTTTCCGGTTCGAGATCCTCTTCCGCATAGGCAACTGCATCCTTCATATTGTCAATATCCTCAAGTGCCTCAATGGTCATCTCCTTCGGATATGTACCAATCACGCCGTCCACTTCAATGGCAACGCCGCGCAGGGAGGAATACTCGCTGATCAGGAATGCAGAAGCGTCCGCATCCTCATAATCCTCATAGTACAGCCATACAATGTACTGCAATATATCTGCATCATCGGGATTCACATCATGTCTGTCGGGATCACCCTTCGGTGCCTCATAAGCATCCTCAAAGAGATAGAAGCCGGATTCTGTCACATAACCCTCGCTGTCCAGATCAACAATGGCAGAGGCAACTGCATTATAGAAGCTTCTCGCCGCTTCGTTGGCATCATCCACTGCGTCCTCATAGTCGTCCTCGTCGGTCTCGTCCTCGTCCTTCTCTTCATCCTTGCCGTCCTTATCGGACACCTCAGCATCGCCGCCGCCGAAGAGCTGATCGCGCAGCAGGAAGCAGGTTGTTCCTCCGCCAACAAGCAGCACAGCTGCAGCAGAAACAGCAGCAATCACAGGTGCCTTGCTCTTCTTTGCAGGCATTGCTTCACCCTGCAGCACCTCGTTCATCGGTGCAGGCTGCGCTGCCGGTACAGAAGCAGTTCCATCCATGGGTGCTCCGCAGCCGACGCAGAATTTTGCGTCATCTTCATTGGGCTTTCCGCATTTTGTACAAAACATGAAATCACGACTCCTTTCAGTCAATACCCCCGCAGCGCCGGATGCACTGCGGTTTACTGCTACTTATTATAGCATAATTTTCACCGCATTTCCACTGTTTTCCTTATTTTTTACCATATTGTAAATAATCTGGCACTATGATGACAAAAAGTCGTCAAAAGAAAGAAAAAATCCCTTGACAAACAAAAAAAAACGCGATATAATAAAATAGAATACGATGAATATGTGTAAGTAGTTCGCATTGCAGGCATGACAGAGAGTCCGTTCCACTGGCTGAAAGAACGGGTGATGCAGGATGCGGATGAATTTCAGCATAGGAGTAGCCGGTGCAAGCTCCGCTTCGGAGAGTAAGCCGGGTGTTTCACATACACTCAGAAAAATGTGTCAAAGTGCGGAGGAAGTTCCTCCGAATTTGGGTGGTACCGCGGGTTTTATGCTCGTCCCAGAATGCCTGGGACGGGCTTTTTTATTTGTAAAACTGCACCGCATGGGCAAGGGGTTGTACCCGATTTTTGAAAGAAAGGAAAGGATTTTGTTATGTCAGAAACCATTGCAAAGCTTCTCACAGAATTTGAAGCAAAGCTGCAGGCTGTCAGCAGCATTTCCGAGCTGGAAGAGCTGCGTGTCGAGTATCTCGGCAAGAAGGGCAGCGTCACTGGTCTGCTCAAGTCCATGAAGGACATGAGCCCTGAGGAAAAGAAGGCATTCGGTCAGGAAGTGAACATCCTCAAATCCAAAGTAACGGACGCTATCGCTGCAAGAACGGAGGAACTCAAGCGCGAGGAGATCGAGCGCGAGATCAATTCCATGCCGGAATTCGATGTCTCCATGCCGCCGAAGATGGAGCGCGGCTCCTATCATCCGATCACGCTCGTGCAGCGTGAGTGCGAGGCAATCTTCCGCTCCATGGGCTTCAATGTGGAGGATTACAGCGAGATCGTAACGGACTATGAATGCTTCGAGGCACTGAATATTCCGAAGCATCATCCGGCAAGAGATATGCAGGACACCTACTACCTGACCAACGGTCAGCTCCTCAAGTCCCATACCTCTGCTGCACAGAATGCGATCTACAAGAAGTACAAGGACGCTCTGTTCAATGAAGGCAAGCCGATCAAGGCGATCTTCCCGGGCAGATGCTTCCGCAACGAGGCAACCGATGCCTGCCACGAGAACACCTTCTTCCAGATGGAGGGTGTGATGGTGGACAAGAATATCTCCATCTCCAACCTCATCTTCTTCATGAAGAATATGCTCTCCGAAGTGTTCAAGCGCGATGTCAAGGTGCGTCTGCGTCCGGGCTTCTTCCCGTTCGTGGAACCCGGCTTTGAGCTGGATATCAGCTGCGCGATCTGCGGCGGTGACGGCTGTCCCTTCTGCAAGAACAGCGGCTGGCTGGAGCTCTGCCCCTGCGGCATGATCCACCCCGAGGTGCTCAAGGCTGGCGGCATTGGCCCCGAAGAATACACAGGCTTCGCATTCGGTCTTGGTCTGACAAGACTTGCAATGATGAAGTACGGCGTGAAGGATATCCGTGATCTGAACAGCGGCAGTCTCAAGAGCC
>JAZQAA010000202.1:0-6533 GCA_045544975.1 Oscillospiraceae bacterium
CCGTCATCACAGCCGGAGATGATCATGACCTGTGCCGCTTCCCTCCCATCAATTTCGATGATCGGCTGCTGGATAACGCCGTCACCGCCGATGGCATCGCGGTGGATATCGAGTACGATTTTGATGGATGGATATTCCTCCAGAACGGCGCGCACCGTCTCCGCGCTGCGTCCATAGGAACCCGTGTATGAGGGATAATCATGAATTGTGGCATCGTGCACAACGCCAATTCCCGCGTCCTCAAGCTGCTGTGCGATAGCATTCCCGACCATCACCATGTTTTTGCTGCTGTCCGTTGTGCGGTAATTAAACTCTGCTGCAAAGCTCTCGCGGATAGTGGGTTCGTAGGTTTCCGTGGTATGGGTATGCATGATGAGCACCTGCGGTTCTCCATTCATCTCAATAGAGAATTCGGGGAAAAGCTGGCTCTCCGCATACAGTGCTTCGTTGGTAACGCTCGTCTGGTTGTATACCTGCCCACCCTTCTTCAGAGAAAAATACTGTTCGCCCTGATAGGGGATGTAGGTAATTCGCTGGATGCTTCCGCCGGAGGAATCGAGTTCCTCCGGATAGGGTTTGGGTCCGGGATCAACTGTTTCCGCTTCAATGATTTCCGTCAGCTCTGCTTCTGCATGAACCCCAAAGCCATGGGATACATAGAAAGCATCCGGCAGAAAAATCGCCTCCGTCGGGGACTCCGACGAGGATTCTGTCGGCTCGTCCCACACCTGCCAGGGATAAGCGGAAGTCGTAAGATCCGGCACAAATTGCGCTGCAGCAATGATTCCAAGCGGCAGAAGCCAGAAGGCTATGAACATCAGCAGCATTTTTCCCATTGTCCGATGATGACGGCGACGCATCCCATCCCTCCTCATTATTGACTTGCTGTTCCATTCTATGCAGCGGATGGAATGGATATTCCATGCAGGGACAGGCAATTTTTCCATGCGGCATACATATATTCTTTGACGGGAGGGATTGCTATGTATCGTTGTTATAATCCAAGAAGGCTTGCAATGCTGCTCATTCTGGATCTGATCGGCGTACTACTTTGCTGTGCCTGCATGGCATTCGGAAAATCCGTATTTTCCGATCACGAGGAAACCGAGGGTATTTTTCTGCCCGTGGTCATGTACCATAGTGTAACCCGGAATCTGCAGAGCGATTATCAGATAACAGCCCAGCAGCTTGAGGAGGATTTACAATATCTGAAGGCACATGGCTACGAAACCATCAGCGTTCAGATGCTCGTGGATTATACAGCCGGGAAAGGCACCCTTCCGGAGCATCCCATCCTGCTGACCTTTGATGACGGACTGTACAATAATTTGTCAATTGCCCTTCCGCTTCTGGAGGCATACGACGCTTGTGCAGTTGTCTCCATCGTCGGAAGCTATACCGAAAATGAAGCTGTGGCAGATCCCCATGTGGATGCTTACTCCTATCTGACATGGGAGGACATCAAGGAATTGACAGCATCCGGAAGAATTGAGCTTGGCAATCACACCTATGATCTGCATGAGAATACAGAACGAGCAGGCTGTTCGATCATGTACGGAGAGGATCCGAAGGCTTATACAGCAATGCTTTCAAAGGATCTGAACTATCTGCAGCGTGCTGCAAAGGAAAATACGGGAATCACACCAGCCGCCTTTGCCTATCCCTATGGCTATGTCTGCAAGGAAAGCGTCCCTGTGCTGCGGGAGCTTGGCTTCCAGTGCAGCTTCACCTGCTATGAACGGCCGAATGATATCATTCAGGATCCGAGCTGCCTGTTCGGACTCGATCGCTACAACCGAAGCGGGCTGACAACGACGGAGGAATTCTTTGAAAGAGTGCTGCAAACATAAAATCCCTCAGTCCTTCGGGACTGAGGGATTTACTTTTATGCGATACCGTCCTCGACCATTTTCGGAAGCTCCTCCAGATGGAAGGGAGTTTCCTGGTAGACGCAGTAATTGAGCCAGTTGGAATACATGAGATTCGCATGGGATCTCCATGAGAATTTCGGCGTACAATTGGGATTATCGCCGGGGAAGTAATTGAACGGCACCTCGATCGGCAGGCCTTTTTCGAGATCACGGAAATACTCCTCCTTGAGCGTATCCCGGACATACTCATTATGTCCGGTCAGGAAGAATTGCCTGCCGTTCTTATTAGCAACGATGTACACGCCTGCAAGGGGTGAATAGGACAGAACCTGGAGCTCAGGAATCTTCTCAATATCCGCTCTCCTTGTTTCCGTATGGCGGGAATGCGGAACGGGGAATTCATCGTCAAAACCGCGCAGCAGCGGGGTATTTTCCACCTCTGCCTTATGCGGAAAGACGCCGAAGAGCTTCTTGTCAAGCTGATACTTCGGGACACCGAAATGGTAGTAAAGTCCCGCCTGTGCCGCCCAGCAGATGTGCATGGTGGAGTACACATGGGTTTTTGTCCACTCCATGATTTCGCACAGCTCCTCCCAGTAATCCACTGCTTCGAATTCCATCTGCTCAACAGGAGCACCGGTAATAATCATGCCGTCATAGAAGGCATCACGGATTTCCGGGAAGGTTTTATAAAAGGTACTCAGGTGTGTTTTGGAAGTGTTTTTAGAGATATGTGCAACCTGCAGAAGCTCCACATCCACCTGCAGCGGAGTATTACTCAGCAGGCGCATGAGCTGGCACTCCGTTTCAATCTTCTTTGGCATCAGATTCAGAATCAGGACCCGAAGCGGACGGATGTCCTGATGCTCCGCCCTTGTACGGGGCATAACAAAGATATTCTCATCCTCCAGCATCTGGTATGCCGGGAGATTTTCAGGAATACGAATGGGCATTATGCTGCCTCCTTTCTGGTGGTGGTGTATTTGCAGCCGCAGGCGACTCCTCACCATGCGTCCAGAAAAGTCTGCCATCCCCGAAAAGGAAATGGCAGACTGTCGTTAAAATTTCTGATTGGTTCTGCACTTATACGGGATGAACCTGCTTTGCAGCATCACCGTGCTTGCCGTCAAGACCGAACTTTGCGTTGCGGCGGTTCTCGAAGAACTTCACAGCAACCTGTCCAAACTGTGCATAGCTCAGAACATCCTCTTCCTGCTCAGTCCACTCAGCGCACTCCTTGCGCAGCTTATCCAGCTCGGGAGCCAGCTGATCTGCCGGACGGCAGTCAATCGGAGCCTCATCGCCGATGATCTTCTTACGGAATTCCGGATCAATCGGAACCGGAGTCTGACCGTATTCACCACGGACAATGCCCTTGAATTCCTTGGTTACCATCTTGTAGCGCTCACCCATGATGACATTGAATACAGCCTGTGTACCAACGATCTGGGAGGACGGTGTTACCAGCGGAGGATAACCCGCATCCTTGCGGACTCTCGGTACTTCGAGGAGAACCTCATTGAGCTGATCCTCCTTGCCTGCCTGCTTGAGCTGGGACAGGAGGTTGGACAGCATACCGCCGGGAACCTGATAGATCAGTGCATTTGCATCAACAGCGAGCATCTTGGGATCAAGCAGACCCTCATCAATGTACTTCTTGCGCAGGCCCATGAAGTAATCACGGATTTCTGTGAGCTGTACGAGATCCAGACCGGTATCGTACTCAGTACCCTGCAGAGCAGCTACCATGGACTCAGTCGGAGCATGGGAGGTACCCAGTGCGAGCGGGGACATTGCAGTATCAATGACATCCACACCTGCCTCAATACCCTTGAGCAGGCACATGGAAGCCAGACCGGATGTATAGTGTGTATGCAGCTGAATCGGAACATTCACAGCAGCCTTCAGAGCCTTGACAAGCTTTTCTGTCTCATAGGGAGTCAGGAGTGCAGCCATGTCCTTGATGCAGATGGAATCCGCACCAGCGTCCACGATCTTCTTTGCATAATCCACATAATAATCAGTGGTGAACACCTCCCCAAGCGTGTAGGAGATCGCTACCTGTGTATGAGCGCCTTCCTTCTTGGCAGCCTTGATGGCTGTTTCGAGGTTGCGGATATCATTGAGCGCATCGAAGATACGGATGATATCAATGCCGTTTGCAACGGACTTCTGTACGAAATATTCCAGAACATCGTCTGCATAGTGACGATAACCGAGCATATTCTGTCCGCGGAACAGCATCTGCAGCTTGGTATTGGGCATATTCTTCTTAATGGTGCGCAGTCTCTCCCAGGGATCTTCGTTCAGGAAACGAAGGCAGGAGTCGAAGGTTGCACCGCCCCAGCACTCTACAGAGTGGAAGCCAACCTTGTCCATCAGCGGCAGAATGGGGAGCATTTCCTCCATTCTCATACGAGTTGCCAGCAGGGACTGATGCGCATCACGCAGAACGGTTTCAGTAACTTTAATCTTTGCCATAATGAATCACCTGATTTTACAGTTACCCGTAAAATCTTCCTTTCTCAAAATTTCCAGCTGTTTGCGGCTCTTAGCCTACAGTTGCGAGTGTATCGCCGGCATTAACAGTGCTGCCCTTCTGAACGAGCACACTGGAAATTGTACCGTCGCAGGGAGCAACGATATCATTCTCCATCTTCATTGCCTCGAGGATCATAATGGTCTGACCCTTCGTTACTGTATCGCCATTGGAAACCTTGACATCCAGGATGGTACCGGGCATGGGAGCAGAAACCTTCTCGCCTGCGCCAGCTGCTGCCGGTGCGGGAGCTGCTGCAGGAGCCGGTGCTGCTGCAGGAGCCGGAGCTGCTGCCGGTGCTGCAACCGGAGCTGCGCCTTCTGCGAGTTCCTCTACAGCTACATCGTATGCCTTACCATTTACAGTTACACTAAATCTTTTCATATCTATTTACCACCATTCCATATTTTTTCATTCCGCCGATCAGGATGATCAGAACGGGAAATTGTTGTGCTTCTTCGGAAGTGTTGTCACACGCTTGCCCTCGAGCATAGAGAGTGCGCCGCTGATCACAGAACGGAGCTCTGCTGCAGTTACGATCTCATCTACGCAGCCCTGCTGTGCAGCGGACATCGCGGATGCGAGTGTATCGGTATATTCCTTTGCAAGCTCTGTACGCTTTGCAGCGAGATTGTCTGCGCCTGCAAGCTTATCATGCCACAGGAACTCAACAGCTGCCTCAGGTGCCAGAGGTGCGATGTACGCATTTTCCAGTGCATATGTGACATCTGCATTGCTGCTCTTGCCAGCCATTGCAACGAAAACAGGGCCAACTGCCTTGCCAGTGATGACAGAAATCTTAGCTGTGGTTGCTTCTACATAGCTGCCAGCCAGTCTTGTCAGCGCCTTGACTGCGCCGCTGATTTCTGTATCCGCGCTGCCTGCAAAGCCCAGTGTATCCACGAGGGTGATGACCGGAATAGAGAACGCATCACAGGTACGAACAAAGCGAGCAAGCTTTGCGCAATCCTCCTCAGTCAGCTTATCATCGGTCTTGTTGGTTGCGGCGATACCCACTGTGCAGCCTTCTACAGTTGCCAGTGCAGTATAAGCTGCGCCTGCATAATCTGCACACAGCTCAATTACGCTGCCGCCGTCTGCAATCGCAGCCACCATGGAAGTGAGGTCATTGCCGGCTGCTGCTGCGGGAGCTTCATACTCCATGCAGGGAGTGGAAGCCATGTTGTTTACGGGCAGTACATTGATCAGCTCTCTTGCCTTGGCAATTGCTGCATCCGCATCTGCTGCTGTCAGTGCTGCAATACCATTTGCAGCTGCTGCCTTTGCACTTCCTGCGCCCTTTTCGAAAGCAGGTGTCAGGAACAGTTCAGCATCCTCCGCCATCACAACGAAATCCGCTGCACAAGCCATCATTGCTGCGCAGCCGGAGCAGGTGCCTGCTACAACTGCAACCTGCGGAACAACGCCGGACAGACCTGCAGCTCTTGTCATCATGCGGCTGTAAGCATTCAGGGACTGCGCTGTGCCATCCATGAATGCACCATTGGAATCATAGATTCCAACTACCGGCGCACCGGTCTTTGCTGCAAGGCCGTACAGCTTTGCAAGCTTATCAGCCTGCGCTGCACCCACTGCACCATTCTCAGCACTCTGGTCCTGCGCGAACGCATAAACCGGATTACCGTTGACATAACCGTAAGCTGTTACAACGCCTGCCGGTGCTGTCTTTTCCATTACATAGGAACCAAATTCCTTATATGCGCCCTCATCAAAAAGCGCACTCAGACGCTGTCTTGCGGGGCTGTTCTGGTTTTTCTCCATTTGCATATTATCGATCCTTCCTAAACATAGACTATACACTTTAATAATACAATTTTTTTCGTTTTTTTTCAAGTGTTTCCCTGTTTTTCTTTGCATTTTTTGCAACTTTCCATAATTTCATGAATATTTTCAAGAAGAAAGCTGCCTTTTTGTGCAAGATGCAGAGAGCGGATTCGTTCCATCATGGCAGAATCCTGCACATAATACACTGCCTTTTCAAGTCCGCGCAGCTCACCCTTGAACAGCACGGAACGCACAAGGCCATCACAAAGGTACAGGTCACCGCCGTCATCCACGGCATAGACCGCAACAAAGTCGGAGGCCAAGCGGTCTTAGGAAGA
>JAZQAA010000203.1:0-6892 GCA_045544975.1 Oscillospiraceae bacterium
GACCGCTTGGCCTCCGACTTATCCTCAAAGCAGCAGGAGCCGTAAAGGATCTCGTCCTTGCCGTCCGCATCCACATCCATCGGAATCAGATTATGGTTGCCCTGACCAAAGCCCGGATCGGAGGAATTCGTTCCGGTATCGAATGCCCAGCGCTTGACAATCTTCTTATCTACCACATCGTACGCAGTCAGTGCGGTTCTTGCATAATAACCACGGGCGAAAACAGCGGAAGGCGTCTGACCGTCGAAATATGCCACAGTGGCGAGGAATCTGTCGCAGCGATTGCCGTAGTTATCGCCCCAGTCCGTCACAGTTCCTCTGGCAGGCTCGTAATCCACGGTATCGAGTGCAGCACCCGTCAGTCCGTCAAAGAGCGTCAGGTATTCCGGACCATCCAGCACTCTGCCGGCGGTATTGCGGTAATCCGCACTGGAATCGCCGATGACTGTGCCGTTTGCATCGGTTGTGCCGTCAGCGGTCTTGCACATCATCTCTGCCTTGCCGTCGCCGTCGAAGTCATAGACCATGAACTGGGTATAATGCGCGCCTGCGCGAATGTTCTTGCCAAGGTCAATTCTCCACAGGCGCGTGCCGTCGAGCTTGTAGCAGTCGATGAATACGCTGCCGGTATAGCCTTCGTTGGCGTTATCCTTGGAATTGGACGGATCCCACTTCACAATCAGCTCGTACTGACCGTCGCCGTCCACATCGCCGGCAGAGGTATCATTCGGGGTGTAGGTGCAGGTTGTGTCATCGGGCATGGTCTGCTCATCCGGAGGCGTCACTGCAAATTCCAGATATGCGCCGGACTGACCGGAGTTCTTGATGCCGCAGACGATCGCGGGGCTTGCCAAATCCGTCATGACCGTTTCCATGAAGGTATCAATTGTAAATACATCCGTTGTTGCTGCATCGTCAATGAAGTAATTGGTTGCTTCACCTGCATTGATGGTTGCAACATAATTACCGTTCCGGTAGAGCTTGAAGAAGGTGTTCTCGTTATCGGTCGCAAGTCTTCTCCAGGAAACCAGCACACCGCTGCCGGAAAGCGCAGCGCTCACACCTCTGTCGAGGTTTTCCATCTGTCTGCCAACGCCATAGGTATTATCGAAAATTCCGAAAGTTTCCGGATCCTTATATTCCGCTGCACTCTGCTCCTGATCGAAAGCAGCGGCAACGGTGATGGTATCAATATTGGAAGGACCATCCGCTGTTTCGGAGGTAAAGGTGATTCTGTTCACACCGTCCTGCAGCGGAACATAAATTGTCTCCTCCGCCCATGTGGTCCATGCGCCAGTCGGAGCACCCTGCAGCGTCCAGGCATAGGGCTGTCCGTTCACAGTGACGCTGATGGTTCTGTCCGCAGTACCGCCGTTTGCGTAGCGCACAGTAATCGCGTGTACACCCTCACCGCTTGCGGCAACATTCCATTCCGCGGTCTCTCCGGCTGCATTGTTCAGGTTCAGGTAACCGCCCTCGGTCACAAAGCCCGTATTGGTTGTTTCCTCCCAGCCATTGCTGTAGCTTTCCGCATCAATGCCGGCATACACATTTGTTCCGGGGACAATCGCCTTGATAAAATCGCCCTTGCCGGTGAGCAGGAATTTCTGGATCTGGATGACATCCACCATGGAGAACTGCGTATCGCCGTTGACATTGCCGGCGTGCTTCTGACGCTCCGTGCCGGCTTCTGCAAGCAGGAGCTTCTTGGAAAGTGCCGTATCAAAGGCATTGACGAACCCGTCATCATTGACATCTCCGGGGATGAAGCTGTTGTCCGCGGTGCTGGTGCAGGGCGTTTCTGTCAGTTCCTCCGTCAGATAATCCACGGAGATCAGCTCCCAGTTCTGGCAGGCATGGCCGTTCATTGCCCACTGCTGGACATTGGCACCGGAGGAAGTCTCTGCGTTGACAATCTCCACTGCCTGCATGGTTGCCTTATTCAGGAACTTGAAGGTTCCGTCAGGATTTGCAAAAATCGTGAACAGCTGGTCATCGCCGCCCGTACTTTCATAAATGCAAATATTAGAATCCGTCGCATCCGAGCCAGTACCCGCTGTCAGCAGCAGCTTGTCGCCGCCCTCGAGCATGGAATAAATCCGGTAATAGCAATCCCCTGCATACTCCAGTCTCCAGGTATTATAGCTCTCGCAGGTGCTGCTGCCCCACTGCTGGACATTGGTCCCATTGGCGGCAGCGCCGCCCTCAACGTCCATCACAATCTGGCTGTTTACATTTCGGATCAGGTAGGTTCCCTCAAGGGTCTGCGTCTCTTCGGCGGAAACCTGTGATGCCGGATAGACCGAGGTCATCGCGCCGAGCATCATCAATGCGGCCAGCATGGCCTTCACTCTCTTCATAACAATTCCACTCCTTTATTGATAGTACCATCTTCTCTTTATCGCGCTTTTTCTGTCTATGAACAATATGTTCTCATTATCTATTATACATATTTCTCTGAATTTGTCAAGTCATTTCACTAAATTTTTCAAAATTCACAATTATAATTTTTGTACAGAATCCCGTCTTTTTTCATATCCGTCCTGCCAAAATCAAAGAAATCGCTCTTTTTTTATTTTTTTACAAGTAAAAACCCACTTTTCCCTTGACAAATGGAATTTTTTCCGGTATAATAGATAATGTGATAGCGATTTAGCGCATAAAAACTTAAAAGCGTCAAAGCGAGAAAGAAGGAGACCCATTATGATTAAGTGGATAATTCTGGTATTCTATCTGATTCTGATGGTTGGAATCGGATTGTACTGCAACAAAAAGACAAAGAGCGTAGATGACTTCGTGCTCGGCGGCAGAAGCATCGGCCCGTGGTTCTCAGCATTTGCGTTCGGCACCTCGTATTTTTCGGCGGTTGTCTTTATCGGCTACGCCGGACAGTTCGGCTGGAAATACGGTATGGCTGCCACATGGATCGGCATCGGCAACGCGCTGATCGGCTCCCTGCTTGCATGGCTTGTACTGGGCAGACGCACCAGAATCATGACAAAGCATCTGGATGTCAATACCATGCCGCAGTATTTTGCGGAGCGTTACGGAAGTCCTGCGCTGAAAACAGCCGCTTCCCTGATTGTATTCATTTTCCTGATCCCCTATACAGCGTCGGTTTACAACGGTCTGTCCCGTCTGTTTGAATCCTCCCTCGGCATTCCGTACCTGTGGTGCATCATCATCATGGCGGTATTTACGGCAATTTATGTCATTGCCGGCGGCTTCCATGCAACAGCCCTCAACGACTTCATCCAGGGCATCATCATGCTCTTCGGTATTGCAGCAGTGGTACTGAGCGTTGTCAATTCCAAGGGCGGCCTGACAGAGGCAGCAAATGCACTGGGTCAGATTCCGGATGAATCCGGCAGAACAGAGATCTTCAACAGCATCTTCGGCCCGAATCCTCCCGATCTGATTGGTGTTGTCATTCTGACATCCCTTGGTACTTGGGGACTGCCGCAGATGATTCAGAAGTTCTACTCCATTTCCGATGACGGCGCCATCAAGCGCGGCACGGTGATTTCCACTGTTTTTGCACTGATCGTATCCGGCGGCTGCTATTTCCTCGGCGGCTTCGGCAGACTGTTCACAACCTCCGAAGAAATCGCAAACGCAGCAACCGGCAAGCTTGACTATGACGCCATCGTTCCGATGATGCTGGAAACACTGCCGGAATTCCTGATTGGTCTTGTTGTTGTACTGGTGCTTTCCGCATCCATGTCCACACTGTCCTCCCTGGTACTCAGCTCCAGCTCCACGCTGACGCTTGACCTGATCAAGCCGGCGATGAAGAAGGAAATGAGCCAGAAGCAGCAGGTTTTGATTATCCGTATTTTCATCGCTGTATTCCTGCTGGTATCCGTCATCATGGCGGCAAACAAGAACGCCTATATTGCGACGCTGATGTCCATTTCCTGGGGCGCGCTGTCCGGTTCCTTCCTTGCACCCTTCATGCTGGGTCTGTTCTCGAAGAAGATCACACCTGCATCCGTATGGGCTTGCTTTATCTTCGGCGTAGGCTTTACACTTGTACATACAGCACTGTTCCAGATGGGCTGGTTCCCGGAGCTGACCAAGGTTGCAAGCGAGCTGCCGGTGCCGTTCTCCGTGGTATCCCCGCTCAATGCTGGTGCATTCTGTATGCTGTTCTCCCTCATCCTCTGTCCGGTTGTGAGCGCATTCACAAAGGTCAAGGACGAGAAGAATGTGGACGAAATTTTCTCCTGCTATGCAAAGTGATTTTAAACAAACAGAAAGTCCGGCGTTTTGCCGGGCTTTTTGTTTGTTGAAAAGTCTTTTTCTGGGGTTAGCACTCTAAAGTCTGCCCCCACCCCATCCCCTCCCCGCGGGGAGGGGTTATATTGGGAGGTGGTTGCACCACCTCCACCGCCAAAGGGCATAGCCCTTTGAACCCATTGGGGTTTAATGCAGCAGGCCTGGACATTTGGGGGATTATGGTGTATAATTAGAGAAAGACTACCATGCTGTGCAGAGCTCCCTCCGGATTTTTTCAAGAGATTTCGCTCACTGCAGCGAGCGACAAGAGAAAGGATTTAATTATGAACTACATCGACTTCCACACACACGCCTTCGCGGATAAAATTGCAGAGCGTACCATTACTTCCCTTGCAGAAATCTGCGGCGAGGAGCCGGAGACGAACGGCACGCTCGCAGACACAGAGCGCGCCATGCGCGAATGGGGCGTGGACGGCTTTGCGGTTTTAAGCATCGCAACAAAACCCTCGCAGCATCTTGTCTGCAACAACTGGGCGGCATCCATCAAGGCGCCGCACATCTTCCCGTTCGGCTCCGTGCATCCGGACGGCGAGGATGTCATGGAGGAGCTTGAGAGAATCAAGGAACTCGGGCTCTACGGCATCAAGCTCCATCCGGATTATCAGCATTTTCTGATCGAAGAGGAGCGGATGTTCCCGATCTACCGCAAATGCGGCGAGCTGGGACTGCCGATTGTGTTCCACGCAGGATTTGATCCTTTGAGTCCGGACCTTGTGCACTGCACACCGCAGGGCGCTGCAAAGGCACTTGCGGCAACTCCGGAAACCACCATGATCCTGGCGCATATGGGCGGCAACGAGATGTGGGACGAAGTGGAAACGCTCCTCTGCGGCAGGTTCCCGAATCTGTATCTGGACACCTCCCTGTGCGCAAAATACATGGACAGCGCGCAGGTTCTGCGCATCATCCGGGGGCACGGCGTGGATAAAATTCTTCTCGCAAGCGACTGTCCCTGGGATAATACTGCGGATACCATCGAAAAACTGCGCAGCATCGGGCTGACGCAGGAGGAACAGCGGATGATCTTCGCAGAGAACGCAAAGCGGCTCCTTGGAATTGCATAATTGTGCTATCCTGTTGACAAGTTCTCTGTTTTCTGTTATAATGAAGCTATTCATTCCATATCGAAAGGAGCGTTTGCCATGCTGTATCTTTCCCAGTTTATCTACTACGCCATTCCCGCCGCTGCAATTGTATTCTTTTTTGTCAGCCTGTTCCGGTTTCTTTCCGCGAAAAAGAAGAATCGTCTGGAACCGGGCAGTGTCAGCAGGGAATCCATGCGTTTGCGCACAATTATGCTCATCCTGTCCTCCGTCATCGCCGGTGTTCTTCTGGCTGTCGTGATCGGCATCGTGCTGCTCATGATGATGGCTGTGGCGTATATGTGAGGTGCGCCATGAAGGATAAGGTATTTCTGAGGATTTTTCTGGGCACGGCGGCACTGTGCCTTGCGCTGACAATTGCACATTTGTGCTACGCCGTCGATGCCTACCGGCATTGCTCGATCATCCAGTTCATTGCAGAGGAGATGTGGTAAATGCAGAAAAAGAAACTCACCATGCAGCTCCTTGCCATCGTGCTCCTGATTGCGGCATTTGCCGCTTTCAATGGGAGTATGTACCTGCTGCTGACGAAGCGGCTTTCAAATAATTTCAGCGACACAAGCCAGTCGAAGATGATTGATGTGGGGCGGTATCTTCCCCATGAGGAAGGCTCCGATCTTGCGAGAATTGACGCATCCCTGCAGCTGACGGAGAACCTCCCCGTTCTGGACGGCGCGGCGGCGCTTGTGCCCGTGTACGCCTCTATCATTGAGAATGTCTATCCGGAAGGCTCCGTGACCTACGAGGGCGGCAGCTTCTCCGATGACAACTACTACGGCGAGAATTTCGCGCCGGACAGCAAAATGCAGTACAAGAACACCGTCCGCGGCTACAAGGCAATTGTGGACGGAACGACGGATATTCTCTTCTGCGCCTCCCCCTCCGCAGAGCAGGAGCAGTACGCGCAGGAGCAGGGCGTCACGCTCACCTATGTCCCTGTGGGACTCGAAGCATTCGTGTTCTTTGTGAATGAGAATAATCCTGTGGACAATCTGACCACGGAACAGATCCGCGGCATTTACGGCGGAGAATACCGGAACTGGGCAGAGCTTGGCGGTGCAAACCGCCTGATCAATCCTGTGACGCGCCTTGCCGGAAGCGGCAGTCAGTCGGCAATGGACGCCTTTATGGGCGGCAGGGAAACCGCCATGAAATCCCCCTTTGCCATTACGGGCGGCTCCATTGGCTTTTCCTTCCGCTATTATATGGATGGAATTGTGGGGAATCGGGCAGTCAAAATGCTTTCCCTCAATGGCGTGTATCCGAGCGCAGAGAACATCCAGAACGGCAGCTATCCTATCATTGCGCAGTTCTACGCCATCTATCGTGCGGACAATGACAACGAAAACATCCCTGTCCTGATCGACTGGCTCCTCTCCGACGAGGGGCAGCAGATCATCGAAGAGACCGGCTATGTAAGAATTGTGCCATAATAAACAAAACCCCCAGTCAACCAAAAAGGAGGGAGGGGGCGGGCTTTTTTCTTCGGG
>JAZQAA010000204.1:0-5107 GCA_045544975.1 Oscillospiraceae bacterium
AGGTATCAAAGCCCTCTGCCGCCATATTGCGGATGAGCTTTGTCCACTGCACCGGATGGTTGATCTGGCTGCACATGAGTGCCTTCGGATCGCCCTCATAGGGCTGTGCAGTGTAGTTTGCATAAACCGGAATCTCCGGAAGTGTTACATCGAAGTTCTCCAGTTCCTTGCCGAACGGCTCCACAGCGGGAGTCATGTACGGAGAATGGAATGCGCCGCTGACAGCGAGCGGAACGGCTCTGCCGCCTGCTTCCTTGACTGCCTTGCGAAGCTCGCCAAGCTGCTCCTTATCACCGGAAACAACCAGCTGCATCGGAGAGTTGTAGTTTACCGGAAATACCTTGTCATAGGGCTTTGCCACTTCCTCAGCCTGTTCGGTCGGGATTTTGACAATTGCCATCATGGAAGCTTCCACACCCTGGGAAGCCTTTGCCATATTGGCACCACGCATTGCTGCGATCTTAAAGCCATCCTCAGGCGTGTAGGCACCGCCGAATGCCAGTGCCGGAATCTCACCCAGAGAAAAGCCTGCCAGACCGTCCGGTGTGATACCGTTTTCACGCAGTGCAATGGCTGCGGCGATATCTGCCAGATACAGGCAGGGCTGTGTGTTCTCAGTCTGCTTGAGTGCCTCGCCGTCACCGGTAAAGCACTGGTCAAGCGTACCGGGGCGAATCCCCTCTGCTGCTTCATACAGTGCCTTGACTGCCGGAATATTCTCATAAAAATCCTGACCCATGCCCACATGCTGTGCGCCCTGGCCGGAAAATACAAATGCTATTTTACCCATGCTGCTGCTCCTTTCAGAAGGCTCTCTGCTTCCTGCATGATTTCAGTGATGATTTCAGCGCAGGACTGTTCCTTGTTCACCATGCCGGAAATCTGTCCAGCCAGAACGCTGCCGTTCTTGACATCACCTTCCACAGCAGCCTTGCGCAGTGCACCTGCACCGAGCATTGCAATGCTCTCTGCGGTGGCTTCGGGGGCATATTCCTGCTTGATGAAGCCTCTGGTGAAGCTGTTCTTGATGCCGCGGCAGGTGTTGCCGCCAAAGCGTCTGCCGGTCACCTGTGTGGAAATATCCTTGGCGCCAATGACCATATCCTTGTAGTTCTGGTGTACGCCGCATTCCTTGGCAACAAGGAAACGCGTACCCATCTGTACACCGCAAGCACCGAGCATGAAAGCTGCTGCAATGCCTCTTCCGTCGGCAATACCGCCGGCGGCGAGAACGGGAATCTCCACAGCATCGACAACCTGCGGAACCAGAGCCATTGTGGTCAGCTCACCAATGTGACCGCCGGACTCCTGTCCTTCTGCAATCACGGCAGTAGCACCGGCCTTCTCCGCCTGCTTTGCCATGGATGCGGATGCAACCACGGGAATAACCTTGATACCTGCCTCATTCCACATGGGAATGTACTTTGCCGCACTGCCTGCACCGGTTGTGACAACAGCGGGCTTTTCTTCTGCACAAACCTGTGCACATTCGTCCGCAAAGGGACTCATCAGCATTATATTCACGCCGAAGGGCTTATCTGTCAGCTCCTTGGCAATTTTAATCTGTTCTTTTAAGTATTCTGCGTTTGCATTCATTGCGGAGATAATACCCAGACCGCCGGCATTGGAGACCGCTGCGGCAAGCTTGCCGTCAGCGATCCATGCCATGCCGCCCTGAAATACAGGGTACTGAATGCCGAGAATTTCACAAATCGGCGACTGCATCATGCTTATGCCTCTGCAACGAGTGCTTCAACAGCTGCAACGAGCTTGCCAACGGTGTTCAGCTCAGGGTTCATTTCCAGAGTGATGCCGAACTCATCTTCCAGGTCCATTGCCATCTCAGTGATGTCCAGGGAATCAATACCCAGATCAGCAAAGGATGTCTCAGCTGTGATCTCGGATGCGTCTGTGTCTGTGGACTCTGCCAGCATTGCGATAATTTTTTCCTGTACCATTGTTTTTACTCCTTTTTTATGATATAATAATCTATACACAACGCTGCGTGGGCAGCGGAGGTATCTTAAATAAGATGGGGTGTGCTTACCATTCGATCAGGCAGGCTGCATCTGCAAGGCCGCCGCCGAATGCGCAGAGAATGATTTTGTCACCGCGGTTCAGCTTTCCGCTCTTTGCCAGTTCATCCAATGCAATCGGCACAGATGCGCTGGAGGTGTTGCCGTATTTTTCGATGTTGCAGAACATCTTTTCTTCCGGCATACGCAGTCTCTTGCGCGCAAAGTCAACAATGCGCTTGTTTGCCTGGTGGGGCACAACGAAGGCAATGTCATCCATGGTCAGACCATTGCGCTCGAGAAGCGTTGTAACATCCTCGCAGAGGGAGGTTACTGCATACTGGAAGGTTTCCTGACCCTGCATATGAATGTAGGGAGTATCCTGCTCTGCCTTGAAGAACGGTGAGCAGCCGATGCTGTGCGGGATCTTAATGACATCATCGCCGCCCTTGACATTGTAAACAGCATCGAGATAGCCAGTGCCGCGTTCCAGTACTGCTGCGCCGGCACCATCACCGAAGATTACACAGGTGCCGCGGTCGCTCCAGTCAAGGATGCCGCTCATGCGCTCACAGCCGACAACAAGAATCTTCTTGTAGCTGCTGCGCAGTGCAAAATATGCTGCTGCGGTTTCCAACAGGAAGAGGAAAGCGGAGCAGGCTGCGTTGATTTCCAGTGCCGGACAGGTTGCCCCCAGTCTGTTCTGGATCATACACGCCATGGAGGGGGAGACTGTCTCGCCGCTGACGGTTGCTGCCAGAATGAGGTCGATGTCCTCTGCCTTGCAGCCGCAGCTGTCCAGTGCTGCCTGTGCAGCCTTGTATCCCATTTCAGATGTGAATTCCGTTTCAGAAATACGGCGTTCCTTAACACCCACTCTTTTGGAAATCCATTCATCGGAAGTCTCCACGATCTGTGCCAGATCATCATTGGTGACTGCCTTTTCCGGTACATACATACCGGTTCCGATTACGCTAAAGCTCATAAATCCTGCCTCCGTGTTTTTCTTTTACAATGCATTCCCGCTGGAAATGCACATCCGTTAAATTAGTAACATTTTGTCTCCGATTTGTTACAAAAAAACTACACAAAGATTGCAGGAGGAGCATCCCCAAAATTTGGTGATTCTGCTGTTTTGCAGAAATGTAACATTTCTCCGGGTTCGGGATACTAACTTTTATAGAAAGCGAAGGTGAATTCATGAAGCGCGAATTTGAAGCCTTATATGAAGAGTACTTTCCCAGAATATATGCCTTTTTATACAAGCTGACAGAGCAGCGAGATCTTGCAGAGGAGCTTGCGCAGGAAACCTTTTATCAGGCGTTCATCTCCTTCCGCCGTTTCCGCGGTGACTGTGATGTATTCACATGGCTTGCGTCCATTGCGAAGCATACCTATTATCGTTACCTCCGTAAGAACAAGCATCTGGCGGATACAATCAGTACAGAGCAGCTTGCTGATTGTTATTTCGGATTTGACGCAGAGCAGCTGGAGGAAGCTGTGGAAAGGCGGCTGCTGTCGGAGAGTACGCGCAGTGCACTGATGGCACTGCCGAAAAAATACCAGGATGTAATGATCCTGCGTGTCTATGCGGACATGAGCTACGCCCAGATCGGTGCGGCATTACATATTAGTGAAAACTCCGCAAGGGTAATTTATTACCGTGCTAAGAAAATGATGTTGGAGGCGATTCAGAATGAACATGACCTGTAAAGTGGTAATGGATCTTGTTGAATTATATCATGAGGGTATTGTCAGCCAGGAGAGTGCTGAGGAAATCCGTGCCCATCTGAAAAACTGTGAGAAATGCCGCAGCTACTACCGCCAGTTTGACCGTGTCAGAAGGCAGAAGCTGCTCGCACAGCCGGAGCCTGAGTACACATTGGATGCTGGTGTGTCATCCCGATGCTATGCGGAGCTGTCCAGAAGAATGCGCAGACATCATTATATGCGCATTATCGGTGCCAGTGCTGCCATTGGTGCAGGGACGATTATGCTGCTGATTGGTATTCTGCTGACCTGCAGGAAGCAGACTGATTCTTCCATTTGTTGAAATTTCCTATTATATAGCCGCCGGTCTGTTTCCTGTACAAACGGACCGGCGGTACTCCTTTTCAAGGGGGAATTACCGCGCAAATTCGCCAATGTTAACTTTGGTTGACAAATTTCCAAGCAAAATTGGTAGACGAATTCTGCAAAATATGGTAGAATGAGGACATAGAAAGGAGCTTGGTAATATGCAATTTCATGAAAGACTGATGCAGCTGAGAAAGGAACACGGCTGGTCACAGGAGCAGCTTGCTGATCAGCTGGGTGTCACAAGACAGACCGTTTCCAAGTGGGAGCTTGGCAGCACGACGCCGGAGATGCAGAAGCTCATGGATATGAGCGTACTGTTCGGTATCAGTATTGACGAACTGGTAGGGAACGAGGCATTTCTGCCGCCGCAGGCGGAGCCGGTGACCGCGCCTGCACCTGCAAAGGACAGATGGCACTACGAATACCGCAGTGAGCGGACGCTTTTCGGACTGCCGCTCATTCATGTGAATATCGGACTCTTCCGGATTTATCGCGCAAAGGGAATTCTTGCCGTGGGTAATATTGCGGTGGGACTGCTCTCGCTTGGCGCCCTCTCCGCAGGTTTGATTTCCATCGGCGCACTGGCAGCCGGACTGCTTGCAATCGGAGCGCTCTCAGCCGGCGGCTTTGCACTTGGCGCTATCACTGCAGGAATTCTCGCGATGGGCGGTGTTGCACTCGGTGTGGTTGCCTTCGGAGGTGTTGCAGCAGGTGCGTATGCAATTGGCGGCGCGGCGTTCGGCGCGTGCGTCGCGGTCGGGGACTTTGCGTGGGGCAGTATTGCGATCGGCAATCATGTCAGCGGTGAGATCGCCCTGAGCCATGCCGGCTGGGAATTCGCCGAATCCCATATTCTGACAGACTATCCACATACGCCGGAATGGCTGCTTTCGATCCTGCGTGCGGTGGTGCAGAGCGGTTCGCTGTAAAGGAAACACTTAATTTATGTATAAGGAAGGGCTTTCTTAAACTTGCCCACCCCCTACCCCCTCCCTAAAGGGAGGGGGAATAGA
>JAZQAA010000205.1:0-4894 GCA_045544975.1 Oscillospiraceae bacterium
GAACACACCGGAGGTATTTCCGCTTGCAATCATCCGGTAAACCTCCGGATCATCAAGCGGTATTCCTTCTATAGAGAAGTCCGGATCGGATTGCTGGATGGAACGAACAGCATCACGGATAATGGTCAGGTTCCGAAGTCCGAGAAAGTCCATTTTCAGAAGTCCCAGCCGTTCCAGAACGGTCATGGTGTACTGCGTCACAACGGTTTCATCATTTTTCTGAAGCGGAACATAATCGCTCACAGGGGACGCTGCAATGACAACTCCGGCAGCATGGGTGGTGGCATGGCGCGGCATTCCCTCCACCTGCTTTGCCATATCGAGAAGCTTTCTGACAAGCTCGTCGTTCTGATAGAGCTCCTTAAGTTCCTTGGACTGTTCGAGTGCCTGCGGTATGGTCAGTCTGCCGTCAATGAGCTTTGCGGTTTTATCACAGAGTGCATAGGGAACATTCATGACTCTGCCGATATCACGGACGGCTGCGCGTGCCTTCATGGTATCAAAGGCAATGATTTCCGCGACATGGTCACTGCCATAGCGGCGCACCACATAATCCTTCACAGCTTGTCTGCCTTCGATACAGAAATCGATATCAAAGTCGGGCATACTGACGCGCTCGGGATTGAGGAAACGCTCAAAGAGGAGATTTCCTGCGATCGGATCAATGCCGGTGATACCCATGCAGTACGCGCACAGGCTTCCGGCACCGGATCCCCTTCCCGGTCCGACAGGAATATTCTGACTTCTTGCATAGCGGATGAAATCCCAGACGATCAGGAAGTAATCCACAAAGCCCATCTGCTCAATGACATTCAGCTCATAGAGAAGCCGCTGCCTTACTTCATCCGAGGGGGCATCCCCATAGCGCAGGCGCATTCCCTTTACGCAGAGTGCACGGAGATAGGCAGCATTATCGGATATACCTTCCTGCACAAAATGGGGGAGCTTTCGTTCGCCGAAGGTGAATTGCACTGTGCAGCGTGCTGCAATTTTCGCAGTATTGAGGAGTGCCTCCGGATAACTTGGGAACAGTTTCTCCATTTCCTCAGCGGATTTGAGATAGAATTCATTGGTCGGAAAGCTCAGTGTACTCGGCTGGTCGATAGTGGTTCCTGTTTGTACACAGATGAGTGCCTTCTGCATGGCAGCATCCGATCGCGTGAGGTAATGAACATCGTTTGTGGCAACGAGCGGGATTCCCGTTTCACGGGACAAACGCAGGAGCAGCGGAAGCACTTCCCTCTCCTCGCGGATGCCGTGATTCTGTATTTCGAGGAAATAATTTCCCCTGCCGAAAAGGCTCTGGTAACGCAGCGCGGTTTCCTTCGCGCCGGAATAATTGCCTTCCAGCAGTTTTCGGGGAATTTCTCCGGCAACACAAGCTGAAAGGCAGATCAGACCTTCGTGGTATTGAGCGAGCAGATCGAAATCCACGCGCGGTTTTTTATAGAAGCCCTCAAGATTCGCGAGGGACACAAGCTTGACCAGATTCCGGTAGCCGGTCTGATTCTCACAGAGAAGGACAAGGTGGTAGCTCTTTCCGTCAAGCTGCGGTTCCCTGTCATACCTCGTACGCTGTGCCACATAGACCTCGCAGCCGATAATCGGACGGATACCTTCCTTCAATGCAGCTTCGTAAAAATCCACTGCCGCATACAGATTGCCATGATCCGTCACAGCAATGGAGGTCTGTCCGAGTGCCTTCGCCTGCTTCACAAGGGCGCCAATACGACAGGCACCATCGAGCAGGCTGTATTCACTATGGACATGGAGATGAACAAATTGATCAGCTGCCAGCATTTGCATCCTCCTCACGATAGGTTTGGGCAATTGCCGCAAGGCGGCGGAAACGGTGATTCACACCGCTGCGGCCGATGGGCTTTGCAAGCAGTTCGCTTAAATCCTGCAGGCTCAGGTGGGGATTCTCCATCCGCAGCTCTGCAAGCTCACGCAGCTCCGGAGAAAGCTTCTGCATTCCGTCATGCCCGATAATGGTTTCAATATCACGGCACTGCTTTTCCGACGCAGAAATCACCTTATCAATATTCGCCATATCGCAGTTATTCATGCGGTTGACATGGTTTTTGACTTCCTTGTCAATCTTGATATCAAGGAGATCGAGCGTGCATTTCTGCGCGCCCATAAAGGTGAGAAGATCACCGATTTCCTCACTGTCCTTCAGATAGGCAGAATACGCATAGCGGCGTTTGGTAATGCCGGGATGCACGCCGACGCTCAGAAGAATATCACACAAATCCTCGCAGAGCTGCTGGGTGGGTGCCGTGAACTCAAGATGATACTCCTTGTTCGGATCCGTCATCGTTCCGCAGGTCAGGAACACACCGCCGAGAAACATACCAATGCTGTTCATCGGGAGATTGCGCATATCAATTTTCCGTTCCTCATGGATATGGAACATACTGCGGATTCTGGTCACTGCCTCCACGCCCGCAATCCGGTAAATATAGAGCTGTCCTCCGTTCTTGCGGGGCTTGCAGGAAATTGCAAGCGGTACGGACGCGCCGAATACGGTTTTCATCAGAATGGGGAAAACAGAGTCGAAGACCTCACTTTCACTTTTGAGACAGATTTCTTCTCTTGTGACAGTCCGGCAGTAGAGCAGCATGCCATAAAGGCAGGCAAATCTCCTGTCCTGATCATTGATTGTTGCCCGGATACTCTCACGAACCTGATCCGAAAACGACATACTGCTCACCTCCCTCAGCCTCTGTCCTTGGCAATATCACGGTGCATCTTATGCACACGATAGCCCTTCTCACGAAGCGCATCGCCGACAAGCTCTGCAAATGTAATCGAACGATGCTTGCCGCCCGTGCAGCCGAACGCAACAACGAGCTGGCTCTTCCCCTCCGCTACATAGAGCGGCAAGAGAAAATCAAGCAAATCGAGAATTTTTTTGTACAGCTCCTGGGACTGGGAGAACTGCATCACATAATCACGCACACAGCTTTCACAGCCCGTATGGCTTTTCAGCTCCGGAATGTAGAACGGATTCGGAAGGCATCTTACATCGAGTACAAGATCGGACTCTGTGGAAACGCCGTATTTGTAGCCGAAGGAAATCACCTTCACCAGAAGGGAATCCGTCTTCTTTTCGAGGAACATATTCTTGATCTCCTCCTTGAGCTGGGAAACGCTCAGGTGGGAGGTTTCAATATAATAATCCGCAATCGCACGAAGCTGCTGCAGCTGCTCGCGCTCAAACTGGATTGCCTCCTGCAGGGAGCCGCATTTTTCATCAAGCGGATGCTTCCGGCGTGTTTCCTTATAGCGCTTGAGAAGCACCTCATCGGACGCTTCTGTAAAAATCACCTTGACATCCACATTTGTCTCATTTTTCAGGGTGCGCCAGCATCTGTAAATCTCGGAGAACATCTCACCTGTACGGATATCCACGGCAATGGCGACCTTGTTGAGGCTGCCTTCGGAATGTTCACAGATATCAACAAATTTGGTGATCAGCTGGGGCGGCAGATTATCAATGCAATAATAGCCGATATCCTCCATCACCTGCATCACCATGGTTTTTCCTGCACCGGACATACCGGTAATCATGACAAGCTGCATAATCCTCTGACCTCCGTTTCTATTTCAGTACAATTGGCTCAAGTTCCAGAATATATCCTTTTTCCTTTTCAACAATGTCACGCACCTGCTCACAAAGGCAAAGCACATCCGCACAGGTGGCACCGCCCTTGTTAATGACGAAGCCGCTGTGCTTCTCGCTGACCTGCGCACCGCCGACGGACATTCCCTTCAGACCGCACTGGTCAACCAGAAGTGACGCATAGCTTCCCTCCGGTCTCTTGAAGGTACTGCCGGCACTCGGGAATTCGAGGGGCTGCTTTTCCTTTCTCTGGCAGAGAAGCTCCTCCATACGATTCCGGATTGCATCCGGATCACCGGGCTGGAGCTGCAGTGTTACACTGACGATCACACCGCTGGTTTCGGAGAACACACTATGACGATAGGAAAGCTGCATCTCCTCCGGCGAAAGGGTTCTGAGATTGCCCTCTTCATCAATATACTCACACTGCACTGCAACATCCTTCATTTCACTTCCGTAGGCACCGGCGTTCATATACAGTGCACCGCCGATCGTACCGGGAATTCCGCAGAGGGCTTCCATTCCTGTCAGGGAATGGTGCAGTGCAGTTCTGGCAGCACTGCTCAGTGTTGCGCCCGCCTGACAGATCAGCTTTGTACCGTCCACTGTAATCTGTGAAAAGGAACTGCCGATATGCAGAATCACACCGCGGTAGCCGTCATCGGATGCAAGGATATTGCTTCCCTTTCCAAGAATAAAATACGGCACAGAGTGGCTTCTGCAAAAGTGCAGCAGCTTCTGCAGCTGTGTGACATGGCAGATATCCACCCAATAATCCGCAGTTCCGCCGATGCGGAAGGTAGTGTGCTGCGACAGCGGAACATCCAGTTCCAGCTTGCAGCCGCATTCCTCACAGAGCTGCTGTAATTGTTCTCTCATAGTTTCCTCCATACTGATAGGACTCCATTTTAATTAGAATGCATCATAATCCTTGACGGTTTCTGTTGCCTCCATGCCCATGCCGAGGCGTTCGAGCAGCTCCGTTGCTGCATTGTAGCCCATCTTCTTCTGACGGTTGTTCATTGCCGCAACCTCAAGGATGACAGCAAGGTTTCTGCCGGGCTTAACGGGAATCGTCAGGGACGGCACCTTCACACCGAGGATGGATGCAAACTGCGTATCCACGCCCATGCGGTCGTAGATCTTTTCAGGATTCCAGAGCTCCATTTCGACTACGAGGTCGATTTTTTCGGTCATCTTGACAGCACCCATACCGAACAGGCGGCGGGCATTGATGATACCGATACCGCGCAGCTCGAGGAAGTG
>JAZQAA010000206.1:0-2093 GCA_045544975.1 Oscillospiraceae bacterium
AAGGCAACTATCATTCACAAGATGAATGGGCAGTACGAAGAAAAGTTCCCGCAGGCAAGAGCGTTGTACTTATATATGCTTTGCCACTCGGGAAAGAAGCTGAACTTTATGGGCAATGAGATTGCCCAGTTCAGAGAGTGGGACGAAAAGCGTGAGCAGGACTGGGATTTGCTGAAATATCCAAACCACGATGCTTTTCACCGCTACATTATGGAGCTGAACAGGATTTATCTTGAAAATTCTGCACTCTATGCTGATGATTACGGAGAAAACGGCTTTGAGTGGCTGGATTGTCACAGCGAGGAAAAATGCGTGTATGCGTTTTTACGAAGAGGCAAAAAGCAGACACTCCTTGCAGTGTTCAATTTCTCTGACAAGGCTGTGGATTACAAATTAAAGCTTGATGAGGTTTCTTCCCTTGAACTGCTGATTGACAGCAATGAGCCACGATTTGGAGGAGAATATGGAGAAACGGCGCTGCCGAAAATTAAGGACGGAACTGCAAGTTTTAGTCTTACTGATTTTTCAGGACAAGTTTATGTAATGAATAATGATTAATTAACATAAGGGCGATACGGAAATCAGAGTATTGAATAAAATCAGGGGCGTGTAAAAACGCCCCTGATTTTTTATTATCCAAGCAAAGAAACGGCTGAAATGCTCGAAAGAAACGGCACTTATGCAAAGAAACGGTGAAAGACCAACGAAACGGTAAAATGCAACCCCCACCCCCTCCGTTTCTTTGCACTTTCATTTTGTTTCTTTGCTCTCTTATTTTTCTCCAAAGAAACGATAGGTGTAAATTCTCCCTCTGCCAAACAGGGCAGAAACAACGCAGTTAAGGCGTTTTCGGCATAAAGAAAAACGCAACGATTTTGTATCAATCGTTGCGTTTAGATGTGGTTGCGGGAGCCGGATTTGAACCGACGACCTTCGGGTTATGAGCCCGACGAGCTACCGAGCTGCTCCATCCCGCGTTCTTTATTGCAAGCATTTCGCTTGAGTACTTATATAGTATATCACAATCCGCTGTAAATGTCAAGGCATTTTTCGCTTTTCGTCAACTCTGTACAATTCTATTGTAAGCCGAAATTGCAATTATATTCATTCTGCTCACAATTCTCATACATATCCACAATCCGGCACTGCAAACACAGGACGAGATTAACCCCTATCCGAGACAATGCACGGACTTAACAAATTTGAGTTTCCGCTTAACATGGTATACACAGACAGTATCATAATCGTATTTCAGCTGATCATATCGTTATTCCTCACTGTCATTTCATTCCGACAGTGCCCGGACAATCCCTGCAATTTCCTCCTGAATATCGGCAATACTCCGCAGTGCACCGTTTTCGCAGCAGGAAATAATCTGCCACTGCTCCCCTGCCGGACGATGCGCATATGCATACATCGCCGCGTCACGGCAGGCTTTGAGATAGGACACATCGGCTTCGTGAATGTCTTTTTTCGCTTCATTTCCGTCATATCTCGCTGTCAGCAGCTGTTGAGAAACATCGATTGGGACATCGAGAAAAATCACCGCATCCGGACGCGGAATGCCGAGCTTCTGATACTCATAATCATACAGCCAGCTGCAATAGGTTTCCCATTCACCGGTTGGCAGCTTTGTCATCTGATAGAACGCATTCGATGTCGTGTAGCGTGCAGAAATAATGGTTTTTCCCGAAAGATAGTCCTTTTCCCAGTCCTGCTTGAAACTGGTGTAACGGTCCACTGCGTAGAAGCTGCTGGCGGAATAGGCACTGCGAAGGGCATCCTCCTCACAGAACGCGCCGCTGAGGTACTGCTTGATGATTTCACCGCTTGGGGAATCATAATTCGGGAAGGTAATAAAACGGCAGTCGTTAAATTGTTCCTTCAAAAGCGCAAGCTGGGTGCTTTTACCACAGCCGTCAAGTCCTTCAATAACGATGATTTTTCCGGGCATGGGAGCTATCCTTTCCATGGTTAATCATAATTTTCTATCACGACATATAGTATACAAGAGGCTTATTGCTGCTCTAAATGCATTAATCTTAAATACATACCTTTATTAGGGTTACAAGCATACCCTATCAAATTGCTGT
>JAZQAA010000207.1:0-6431 GCA_045544975.1 Oscillospiraceae bacterium
AACCACCACATCCGAAACAGAAACCGACACAACAGAAACCGAAACTACCGCAACTGAAACCGAAACCGACACAACCGAGACCGAACCCACCACATCTGAGACAGAAACCGACACAACAGAGACTGAAACCGAAACCGAAACTACCACAACTGAAACCGAAACCGAAACAACAGAAACAGAAACCACCACATCCGAAACAGAATCCGAAACAACAGAGACCGAAACTACAACAGTAACCACCGAATCCACTGACACAAGTGAAACCACAACCGAAACAACGGAACCCACAACTTCTGAAACAGAAACAACTGAACCGTCGGAGGATCCCGATCTTCCGCAGACAGGATATTCTGTTATTTACAGCTACATCATGCTTGCAGCTGCAGCAATGGTACTCATTGGTATCTATGCGGTGGCAAAGAGCAGAGAAAGCGATGAAAACGCTGAGTAATCAGCCGGTACAAACAAAAAGGAGCGCCGCTGCGGCGCTCCTTTTTCTGCATTAGGAACAGGAAACTGTGCCCATAAAGCGGGGAACCATAACAGAAAAAACACCAAACCTTCCCCGAAAACCGGGGAAGGCATTGGTGTGTAGAGCTTAAAATAAATTAGTATCCGGTATTACCGGATCCATTGTTAGTATAGCATAACCGAATATCATTGTCAATATTTCCAGAAGTTTTTCTCAAAAATTCCCAAAAAACTTTTCGACAAAATTCGACAAAGTTACAAAATGGTTACAGCTTTTCAGCGTGGAACGAAGGGGGGGATTGAATCGGAATATTTCAGAATGGGATGGTATATACTGTAAATATATTTTATTTGTAGGCGGTGCGAAATGAAGAAGATCAAATGGACAGAGTTATTGAGCTTTATTATCGGAACAGAGCTTGTCGGCGCGCTTTCCAGCTTGCTGTCGGGGAATTATTCATCCTTTTACAGCGAACTGATCAAGCCGCCGCTTGCACCTCCGGGAATTCTTTTCCCGATTGTGTGGGCAATTCTCTATGCACTTATGGGAATATCCGCATATATGATCTATACCTCGGATGCGGACAGCGGAGAAAAGAGAAATGCGCTTGTACTGTATGCATTGCAGCTGTTTGTAAACTTCATGTGGAGTATTGTGTTCTTCCGGTTTGAGCAGATAGGCGCAGCGGCCGCAGTGCTGATTCTGCTTGTCATTCTTGTAGGTGCAATGATTGTACAATTCAAAAAAATTCGTCCACTGGCTGGCTATCTGAATATCCCCTATTTACTCTGGATATTATTTGCAGCCTATCTGAATATTGGATTTTTGATTCTGAACTGAGCCGATTGCAAAGAGCAGCCGGCTCTTTTGCAGTTTTAAAGCGCATAATCACAGCTGCTGCGGAAACAATATATCCAGAGATATGCAGGTTATATCAACAAAGCCGTCCGATGGACAATCGGGCGGCGTTTCAGGTAGGAGGAGCTATGGAATCCATCTGGCAGAAAAATACTGTATTGCCGTCCTTTCCCAGGCTGCAGGGAGATGTCAAAACCGATGTTCTCATCATTGGAGGCGGGATTGCAGGGATTTTGACGGCGTATTTTTTGAAGCAAAGCGGTGTGGACTGCATCCTTGCAGAAAAAAGAAGAATCTGCAGCGGTACAACGGGACATACCACGGCAAAGATCACCTATCAGCATGGGCTGATCTATCATAAAATTCTCAAAAGTCAAGGGCTGGAAGCAGCGCAGAAATACCTGTGTGCAAACCTTCTTGCCTTTGAGAAATACGAGGAGCTTTGCGGGAAGATTGACTGCGATTATGAGCGAAAGGACAACTATGTCTACTCCGCAGGTGACAGGAGTGTTCTGGAAGAGGAACTTTCCGCACTTGCAAAAATCGGCTATGCGGCAGCCTTTTGTGAGAAGCTGCCGCTGCCGTTCCGGACGGCAGGTGCGGTCATGTTTCCAGACCAGGCACAGTTCCATCCGCTGAAGTTTCTTTCTGCTATTGCAAAGGCGCTGCCCATTTTTGAGGATACCTTTGTCCGTGAAATGCGCGGAAATACGGCTGTCACAGAGAATGGCCGCATCCAAGCGGAAACGGTAATTGTTGCATCGCATTTTCCTTTTATTAACAAGCATGGCAGTTATTTTCTCAAGCTCTATCAGCATCGTTCCTATGTACTCGCATTGAAACACGCCCAGAATGTGGACGGGATGTATGTGGACGAAAGCAAGACGGGGCTGTCATTCCGGAATTATGGCGATTACCTCCTGCTCGGCGGCGGAGGGCACCGAACTGGCAAAAAGGGCGGCAGCTGGACGGAGCTTCGGCATTTTGCACAGCAGTATTATCCACAGGCCCATGTGTATTGTCAGTGGGCAGCACAGGACTGCATGAGTCTGGATGGAATGCCCTATATCGGGCAATATTCCGGCAGGACGGCTCAGCTTTTCACAGCCACGGGATTCAATAAATGGGGAATGACGGGTGCAATGCTTTCGGCATTGCTTCTTTGTGATATGGTGCAGGGGAGACAGAATCCGTATGCGGATATCTTCAGTCCATCAAGAAGTATTCTGAAACCGCAGCTGTTCGTCAACGCGCTGGAATCGGCTGTGAATCTGCTGTCATTTACAAGCAGACGCTGTCCGCATTTAGGCTGCGCGCTGCATTGGAATGCTGCGGAGCATTCGTGGGATTGTGCCTGCCATGGCTCACGGTTTGACGAGACTGGCAGGGTGCTGGACAATCCGGCAAATGGAAAATAATGTGGGATTCCATCCTCAGAACTGTTATATACGAAGAAAAAAGCCTGCAGAATGCGGCATACTATGGACAAGAATTTTTGTTGCAAAGGAGAATCATCCATGAATCTGAATGAATTGATGCAAAAGGAGTATCATCAATCTCTCGCGGATTGCAGTAATACACAGATCTATCGTGCACTGCTTCGTGCGGTGAATGCCATGGCGCTGCAAAAGCAGACAGTGCCTTCTAAAAAGAAGCTCTACTATCTGTCCGCAGAATTCCTTATCGGGAAGCTTTTGTCCAATCACCTGATCAACCTTGGCTTATATGATGAAGTGAAGGCACAGCTTGCCGCCTGCGGCAAGCGTTTGTCCGACATTGAGGAAATGGAGCCGGAGCCGTCCCTTGGAAATGGCGGACTTGGCAGACTGGCTGCCTGCTTTCTTGATTCCATTGCAACGCTCGGACTGCCCGGTGACGGCATGGGGCTGAATTACCATTTTGGTCTGTTCAGGCAGGTGTTTTGCAATCATATCCAGACGGCGCAGCCCGATCCATGGCTGTCGGACTGCAGCTGGCTGAATCGGACGGAAACCACCTACTCCATCCGGATCGGCAAAACGGAGGTCACTGCAAGAATGTACGACCTTGCGGTCACTGGATACGGCGGCTGCACCAATATGCTGCACCTGTTCGACCTTGAGAGCGTGGATGAAGGGCTTGTTACGGAAGGAATCTCTTTTGATCAGACAGCCATTGAAAAGAATCTCACCCTTTTTCTCTATCCCGATGACAGTACACAGGAGGGCAGGATCCTGCGGATTCAGCAGCAGTACTTCCTTGTTTCCTGCGCAGCACAGCGAATTCTGGAGGAGGCTGTCTCGAAGGGCTGCATCCTCCATGATCTGCAGGACTATGCGGTCATCCAGATCAATGATACCCATCCGACCATGATTATCCCGGAGCTGATTCGTCTTTTGATGGAACGGGGACTGACCATGCACGAAGCGATAAAAGCAGTGGAGGGCTGCTGTGCCTACACAAATCATACCATTCTGGCAGAGGCACTGGAAACCTGGCCGATGGCGTATCTGGAGCAGGCAGTGCCAGCACTTCTTCCCATCATTGAGGTGCTTGATAATCATGTCCGCCGGCGTATTTCCGATCCTGAGGTGCAGATCATTGATGCGCAGGAGCGCGTGCATATGGCGCATATTGACCTCCATTACTGTTTCAGCGTAAATGGTGTGGCTTCTCTGCATACACAGATTCTCAAAACCACGGAACTGCAGCCGTTCCATGCACTGTATCCCGAAAAGTTTAATAACAAGACGAATGGCATTACCTTTCGGCGCTGGCTGCTGTGCTGCAATCCGGAGCTGACAGCGTTCCTTTCTTCGCTCATCGGGGATGGCTTCAAGAAAAATGCCATGGAGCTGAAAAAACTTCTTGCCTACCGGAAGGATCCGGCAGTACTCCAAGGTCTGCTCAGGATCAAGGCGGAGCGGAAGGCTGCCCTTGCCAGATGGCTCTTTCAGAAGCAGGGAATTCTGCTCGATGAAACCTCCATCTTTGACATTCAGATCAAACGCCTGCACGAATATAAACGCCAGCAGCTCAACGCCCTTGCCCTGATTCATCAGTACCTTGCCATTAAGGAAGGAAAGAAGCCTCTTCGACCCATCACAGCGATTTTTGGAGCGAAGGCGGCACCTGCCTACACCATCGCACAGGATATTATTCATTTGCTGCTCTGTCTGCAGGAGCTGACAAGTCGTGATCCTCAGGTAAGCCCTTTTCTGCGTGTGGCAGTGGTGGAAAACTACAATGTCACTGCCGCTGAACAGCTCATTCCTGCCTGTGATCTTTCCGAGCAGATTTCCCTTGCATCCAAGGAAGCAAGCGGCACGGGCAATATGAAATTCATGCTCAATGGAGCAGTGACCATCGGCACGGAGGATGGTGCCAATGTGGAAATCCATTCTCTTGTGGGGGATGACAATATCTATATCTTCGGAGAGCGGAGCGATACAGTTCTGAAACGCTATGCGGATGAAAGCTATTCTCCCGGGGAATACTATGCGAAACATCCTGCTATTCGTGCAGCAGTGGATTTTATCACCGGCAGGGAAATGCTTGCAATCGGTGATGAAACGCGCCTGACAAGGCTTTCCAAGGAGCTGCGCACGAAGGACTGGTTCATGACCTTTCCTGATTTTGAGGACTACCTCCGTACGAGGGAGAACGCATACCGGGACTATGAAAACCGCATGGAATGGGCAGAAAAGATGCTTGTGAATATTGCACAGGCGGGCTATTTTTCTTCTGACAGAACCATTGCGGAATACAATGCCCAGATCTGGAAGCTTTGTCCGGATCCGGTGCAGCAAGGAGGAATTGATCAATGACAAGCAATGAGATGCGCCGGATTGCATCACCGCTTTCCGGCAGAGCAGTTCCGCTGGAGGAAGTGCCGGATCCAGTGTTCGCAGAGCGGATACTGGGGGATGGCTGTGCCATCATTCCGGACAACGGGGAACTCTGCAGTCCTGTGGACGGCGAGATCACATCCATCGCCGAATCCAAGCACGCCTATGGAATTCGAAGCAAGGATGGTCTGGAGCTGCTTGTGCATTTTGGACTGGAAACAGTTTCACTCAAGGGTGAAGGCTTCACACCGCTTGTAAAGATCGGGGACATCATTCATGCCGGGCAGAAAATTGCACAGGTGGATCTGCAGCTTCTCCGTGAAAGGGGCATCAATCCCATGACACCCGTGCTCATCTGTGATGGAGCGCAGGAACTTGCGATGGAGGTTCGTTTCGGATCGCTGACAGCAGGAGAGATACTCATGACGCTTTCGGAAAAGGAACAGCCTGCACCGGAGAAGCAGCCGGAAAAGAAACCGGAAACGAAGCGAAAGCTGGACTTCGATTTCCTGCAGAAGCTTGGAAAGGTACTGATGGTCGTGATTGCTGTCATGCCGGCAGCCGGACTGATGATCAGTATCGGAAAGCTCTTAGGGCTTGCCGGGGAGGGGATTGCATTTGTGACCGCAGCCGGCACCGTGCTTGAGAATATTGGCTGGGCAATCATTACGAATCTCCATGTGCTCTTTGCCGTTGCCATCGGCGGATCATGGGCAAAGGAGCGAGCCGGCGGTGCATTCGCAGCACTGATTGCGTTCATCCTCATCAACAATATCACAGGCAGCATTTTCGGCGTGACGGGGGATATGCTCAGCAATCCGGATGCGGTGGTCTATTCGTTCTTCGGGCAGGAGATGCTGGTCGAAAGTTACTTCACCTCCGTCCTCGGAGCGCCTGCACTGAATATGGGCGTGTTTGTCGGCATCATTGCCGGCTTTGTGGGGGGAATGGTCTATAATCGGTACTATCATTTCCGCGGTCTGCCGGATGCGCTGTCTTTCTTCAACGGCAAGCGTTTTGTGCCGCTGGCGGTTATTTTCTGGTCGGGAATCGTGTCCCTTATCCTGTCCGCAGTATGGCCGGTGGTGCAGTCGGGCATCAACGCCTTCGGAATCTGGATTGCCAATTCTTCGGATACTTCCCCCTTGCTTGCGCCCTTTATCTATGGAACACTGGAACGTCTGCTCCTGCCCTTTGGTCTGCACCATATGCTGACCATTCCCATGAATTATACCTCCTTCGGCGGCACCTATGAGGTGCTTACGGGCGCGAAT
>JAZQAA010000208.1:0-1519 GCA_045544975.1 Oscillospiraceae bacterium
AACAATGCTTTGCCGATTACAAAAGGAATTGATAAATGTACCTATGAGGAATTTGAATACGCTATGAAGGTTGGTGTTGCTGCACCATTCTACCTTTCAAAGCTATTCCTTCCCTACTTCAGAAATGGAGGCTCAATTATCAACATTTCCTCATCACGTGACAGAATGAGTCAGCCGCAGACTGAAAGCTATACTGCTGCAAAAGGCGGCATTGCGTCACTGACCCATGCACTTGCAGTAAGTCTTGCAGGAAAGGTGAGGGTGAACTCCGTTTCACCTGGTTGGATCGATACGGATTATACGGTTTATGAGGGATCGGACGCAGCACAGCAGCCAGCCGGCAGAGTTGGAAATCCGCTGGATATAGCCAATATGGTGCTGTTTCTTTGCTCGGAGAAAGCGGGCTTCATCACGGGTGAGAATATCTGCATCGACGGCGGTATGACGAAGCTGATGATCTATCATGGGGATCATGGGTGGATGCTGAACGAGTAAAATATAGCATTCCGTCCCCGAACGGAAACATCAGAAATCGGTAATTCCATTGTTACATTCATTACAATAAAAATCCTCCTATGGTCTTTCATTATACCATAGGAGGGTTCTATTTTTATTATCCGTTTTTACTGGACTTATGCAATCTCTTCATGGGGATTTGTTCTTATGCCTGTGTCATCAGCTGACTCATATCATACAGTCCTGCTTCCTGCTTAGCGAGGAAAACCGCTGCATTGACAGCTCCCACTGCAAATACTTCCTTGGAAGCTGCAGAATGGGAAAGGGTAATTACTTCATCATGGCCGGCAAAGATAATGTCGTGTTCTCCGACAATTGTACCGCCGCGGATGGCGTGCATACCAATCTCGAGCTTCTCGCGCTTTTGGCGCATAGAATGGCGATCATAGACATAGTGATAATGATTGTCAAGGGAATCGTTGATGGCATCGGCAATCATCAGTGCTGTGCCGCTGGGGGCGTCAAGCTTCTGGTTATGATGCTTTTCCACGATTTCGATATCAAACTGTCCGCCAAGAATGGACACTGCCTTCTTCGCAAGCTGCACCAAAAGATTGATACCAAGGGACATATTGAAGGAGAAGAAAACCGGAATGGATGCTGCCGCCTTCTTGATTTTTGCAATCTGCTCTTCCGTGTAGCCGGTTGTTGCTACAACGCAGGGAACACCGTTGCACAGACAATAGTCGAGCATATCGTCCAGAACAGCGGGATTAGAAAAATCAATCAGAACATCGGGCTTTTCCTGTACATCGGAGAACTTCTCATAGATGGGGAAATCCGCATACTGATTTGTATACAGATCTACACCTGCACATACCTTGCAGTCTTCACGGTTTGCAATGGCTGCTGCAACTGCATGACCCATCTTGCCGTTCGCACCAGTGATGAGAATCTTTACTTGTTCCATGCTTTTTACCTCCCTGAACGCTTAGTCGAGGAGTCCGATTGTCTGCATGGATGCACGGAGCTTTTCAGCATTTGCTTCACTCATATCTACAAG
>JAZQAA010000209.1:0-8192 GCA_045544975.1 Oscillospiraceae bacterium
CTAACCCCCTCCCTAAAGGGAGGGGGAAATAATGGGAGGGTACTGGCGCTGAACAGCCCGTCCCCTCTGTCTCACTTTGTTCAACATCTCCCCACCCTGTGGGGAGTCACCCTCCACCTGCAAAGGGGACGAGCTACGCCGTCCCTTTATCCCTTCATAACTTTTGAGGAAAGAAAAACCCCCGAAATCTCGGGGGTTTTGTTATTTATTCGTCATCATCCTCGTCATCTTCATCGGATGGTACATCGTCTTCTTCGTCATCCTCCGGTTCTTCCTCATCATCGGAGAATTCCTCGGACATCATCATGCCCTTTGCTTCCATCTCATGGAGAATATCCACATACTGCATATCCTCCTCCGTCAGATCTGCGCGCTCCTCTTCGTCCAGAAGTGCTTCGCGCTCCTCCTTTGTCATCTGGTTTTTCCGGATAATGCGGATGAATATGATATTCAGGATCACCACAACTACCACAATCACTGCAATCACAATGATCATTGTGGCATTGAAGGGCGTGCTCTGCTTGAAGCCCTCAATCGGGACAGGGACGGTATTGCCGTTTTCGTCCGTCTCAAGGATAGAATTGCCAAGCTCATCCTGTACCATGCTGTCAGTGTAGCCGAATACATAGCTTCCGGTCTTGCAGTTCTCCGGAATCTCTACTTCCTTTAGAGAAGTGCAGTTGTAGAATGCACGGTCACCGATGCTCTGAAGTGTGGAAGGCAGCGTTACGCTTGTCAGCTTGCTGCAGTCGGAGAAGGCGTTTTCATAGATGGTTTTGGTTCCCTCCGGAAGCACGACGCTGGTCAGACCAGTGCAGAAATCAAATGCACCGCTTCCGATTGTTGTCAGGGTTGTGGGGAAATTCACCTGTGTGAGGTTCACGCCTGAAAAGAAGGCGGCGTCATATACCGTGTGCACGCCCTCCGGGATGATATAGGTTGTATCGGGCTTTGCCGGGGGATAAATATAGAGAATGGTCTGATCTGTATTGAAGAGAATGCCATCCTTCACGGTAAATGCAGTATTTCCGTCTTCAACGCTGAACTGTGCAAGGCTTGCACAGCCGAGGAATGCAAGGCTTCCAATATCCGTTACCTGCTTCGGAACGGTGAATTCCGACAGGCTCAGGCAGCTGTAATAGGCTGCTGCACCAATTCTGGTAACGCCATCCGGAATGGACGCCTCGGTAAACGAATAGCACAGCGCAAAGGCATAATCCCCGATTTCTGTCACAGACTCGGGAAGTGTGAGATTGCCGAGCATCTGACAGCTGTAGAACGCCGACGGTCCGATGCTTGTGACTGTTTCCGGCAGCGTCACGGACGGCAGACGGATACAGCCGGAGAAGAAGCCCTCCGGAATGGCAGTCGTGCCGGACGGCAGGACAATCTCTTCGAGCGCCGTACAGCCGGCAAAGGCATAGCTGCCGAGCGTGGTCATACTCTCAGGAAGCACTACGGTTTTCAGGGAAGTACAAGCAGCGAAGGCATATTCGCCCATGGATTTCACCTTTCCGCCGATTGTAATGGATTCCAGCTTGTCGCATCCATAGAATGCACCGTCCTCAATGCCGATGACATCATAACCATCATGCTTCTCAGGAATATTGATAAGGAACACGGAGTTATCACAGCTGTAAACGGACAGACCGCCGTCCACATGAATATAGGTGATAATACTGTCGGTCATGGTTTCCAGCTCTGCTGCAGCGGAATCGGTATCCTCCGCAGAAACCGGCAGCATCATAGCACTGCCGCACAGAAGAATGCCTGCCATACAGGCAGCGAGGAGTTTTCGGAGTATCATAGATTTCAGGCCTTTCTGGTTATTTCGATTTTCTGACTGTTTTGACAATGGCAATGACAAGCACTGCAATGACAGCAACAACGACACCAATCAGAACATAGTAGAGCGCAAAGCTCTGCTCCTTAACATAGTCATAGGGGATTTTATTGGAACTTGCGTAGGTTTCTACGGGAGAACCCTTGTGCAGATGGAGCGTAAAACCTGGCTGCAGTGTGTAGGAGGCGGTTGCATCACTATAGATATAGCCCATGCAGGCTGTGGTGACAGTTTCAACACTCTTCGGAACCGTCAGCTCCATCAGGGAAGTACAGTGCGCAAATGCATAGCTGAAAATACGCGCAAGTCCCTCAGGGAGTGTAATGCTCTTGAGGGCAGTGCAGGAGAAGAAGCAGTTCTCGCCGATTTCCTGCAAAGTGGACGGCAGCTGCACGCTTTCGAGGGCAATGCAGCATCCAAAGGTATTGGACGGCAATGCAGTAATTCCCTCCGGAACAGTAATGGATTTGAGTGCGACACAGAAATAGAACACATCTGCGCCGAGTGTTTTCACAGAGCTGATATCAATGGTCTGCAGATTCTTTGCACCAATGAAGGACCAGTCGCTGAGTGTATGGCAGGCTGCCGGAACGGTATAGGAAGTATCCGGTCTTGCCTCGGGATACTTGATAAGTGTTGTGCCGCTCTTATCGAACAGAACGCCGTCAATGCTCTGGTAGCTGGCATGATCGGCATCCACATGGATTGCCGTCAGACCACTTGCACCGTCAAAGGCATAGCTGTCGAGGATCATGCCGGAAGTCACAGTGAATTCCGTCAGCTTCTCACAGTCATAGAAAGCGCCCTTACCAATGGAGTTCACGGATGCGGGGAGAATCAGCTCCGAGAGATTCATGCACTCGGAAAAGCAGCCCTCCTCAATGCGCGTAACGGTATGGCCATCAATGGTATCCGGAACAGTCACCGACGAAACGCCGGTATTCTCGCAATAAACGGACACACTGCCGTCATCCAGAAGATAGTATCCGAAGGTTCCGTCCTGGCTCATGCCGTCATAGCCGCTGCTTTCTTCCTCTGCGTGAACCGGAAAACCGACACTCAGCAGTGCACCTGCAGCGAGTGCGGCAAAAATCTTATGCAACTTCATGGGGTTCCACCTCTGTTTTTCCTGCCGGTATACACCGGAATCAGGACTTCCTTTGTTTTTTCTGCTGCTTGCGCTGCGCCTTCTTGGCGCGGCGTTCTTCTTCGAGTCGGCGGGCATACGCCTTGGCATCCTTATGTCTTTTATAAAGCACCGCAAACACACCAAGTCCAAGCAGGAGCACGGCAAGTGCGATCATCATCCAGCGCATCAACATATCCTGGCTGACTGTCGAATGATGGGAAATGCCGTTTTTCTTTGCATAGCTTGCTCCGCGGCTTCCGCTGAAGGTATTGAGCTTGAAGCCGGAGATAACGGTATTCTGGTTTGTTTCCGGATCGACGCTGTAGCCGACGCCCATACTGCCAATGACAGAAACGGACTCCGGAATGGTCATTTCTTTGAGCTGCACGCAGCCGTAGAATGCCATTTCACCGATGGTTTCGAGTCCATCGGGAAGCGTAACGGAGGGAAGGGAAACGCATCCGTAAAAGCATTTATTACCGATTTCCTGGAGCGTAGTGGGAAGCGTCAGCTTGCGCAGGTTCACGCAGTAAGCAAAGCTTGCGCCGACGAGTTCTTCCAGTCCCTCGGAAAGAATCACCGTTTGCAGGGATTCGGCGTACATGAACGCATCCGCACCGATGGCGGTGACATTGGCGGTTTCCAGATACTGCAGCTGATTGCAGTAGGTGAATGCCCATGGCTCAATCACCATGCACGCGGGCTTGACAGTATAGGAAGCGCCTGCCCTTGCGGCGGGATAGCGGACAAGCGTCCGGCTGTCCGCAGTATAGAGGACGCCCTCATCGTCGATGTAAGCGGTATTGGTATCCTCGACATCAATCGTTTGCAGGGCGGTACAACCCTCAAAGACAAAGGATTCGATTGTTGTAACCTGCTCGGGAATTTCGATGGAAACAAGCGAGCTGCAGGCAGCAAACGCCTTTTCACCGATGACCGTGAGGGTATCGGGGAAGGTCACACTCTGCAGCGCGGTACAGCCTGAAAAACCGGAATCTGCGATGGCAGTCACCGTATAGCCATCAATGGTTTCCGGAATCTCTGCTGCAGTGATACCGGTATCCTTGCAGGAAATTTCTGCGGTACCATCCGTAAGAACGGTATACGCAAACGGCTGCTGTGCAGCTGCCGGAAGCGGCAGACCTGTGAGCGCCGTCAGAACGGCTGCTGCGCAGCCGAATATCTGTTTACAATTCATGATCCTACTCCCCTGTTTATCGCAGCTCATAGCGCTTATTGATGCGCTTCTGCACAATAATCAAAGCGATGGTGCAGCCAATGACAAGCACCACAACGCCGATCATCACATAGACAAATACGATGGACTGGGTCACACCGCCGGTGCACTTGAGGTCGTTCTCAAGCGCATAGGTAAATCCGGCTGTGCCGTCCTTTGCATCGATGACAAAATTCGGCAGACGCTGCAGCTGCTCGTTTTCATCATAGTAGTAGCCGAGCGCATATGCGCCGATTTCCGCTACCGTAGGTCCGAGCGTCAGCTGCTTGAGCGATGCGCAGTTCAGAAACGCATTCGAGCCGATGCCCGTCACACTTGCCGGGAGCGTCAGCTCGGAGAGCATCACGCAGTTGTAAAAGCAGTTCTCACTGATGGTCACAAGCGTGGAGGGCAGTGTAACGCTTTTCAGCGCGGTGCACTGACCGAACATAGCGGGCTCCAGCTTTGTGATGCCTTCGGGAATTGTCACGGACTCCAATGCCTGGCAGTAATAGAATGCCTGCTCACCGATCTGGGTGACGCCGTCAAGGTTCACTTCCTTGAGATTACTGCTGCCGATGAATGCCCAGACATCAATGATGGTGCAGCCATCCGGCACATCATAGGCGGTATCGGGCTTTGCAGGCGGGTACTGCATCAATGTCGTTCCTGCCGCATCAAAGAGGACACCGTCCACGGTTTTGTAATTGGGATTGGCATCGGAAACGACAAATTCCGGAATGCTGGTACAGCCGGTGAAGGCTACCTTATCAATCATCTCCAAGGACGCCGGAATCATCATTTCCGTCAGGCTCTCACAGCCGTAGAACGCCATATAGCCAAGCTCCGTAATACCATTATGGAGCGTGATCTCCTTAAGGGAGGTGCAGCCATAGAAGGCATATTCTTCAATATACTGGATGCTGCTCGGAAGTTTTACGCTCTCCAGGGAGGCGATATTATAAAAGCAGTTGGCTTCCACCATATTGATGGTACGGCCGTCGATGCTCTCCGGAATTTCGGCATCGACGATCTCCTTATCCAGGCACATAACGGAAACGATTCCGTTGCCGTAATCATTATACGACCATACGCCGTCCGCGGACTTACCGGTTGTACTCTGCAAGCCGCCGGGGAAAATGACACCGTCCGCAGCTGCCTGTATACCGGAAGCTGCAAGCATGGCTGCTGCGCCGGTGAGACAGAGTGCTGTTTTCAAATAGTTTCTGATTCGTTTCATGCTTCCTCATCCTGCTCTGTTGATTTCTCGTCGGCTTCCTCCGGAGCGGAGGCTTTCTTTTTGCCGAACACAAGCGCTGCCAGCACGCCGACCAGAATTACGGCAACGGCAGCTGCGCCAATCAGCACACCGCGCAGAAGGGCTTCCTTCGTTATGCCAGTATGTTCTGTACTGTCAGATTTTGATTCATCAGCAGGGGCAATGGTCTCGCCCTGCGCATTGGTTGTCTGCTCGGCAGGCTGTGTCTCTGTGCTGTCCGTTCCCGCAATGGAGACAAAGGTGAAGGAATTCTCATAATCGTTTTCCGTATCCACATAGCTGCAGTAGCTTTCTGCTGCGGAGCCGGATTCACCATAAACAGTGAAGGACTCGATCTGCTTGAAGTTCGTATCATATCCGAACGCATGGTAGCTGATTTCTGTAACGCTTGCCGGAATGGTCACGGACGGCAGGCTGGTTCCGAGGAACGCGGACTGTCCGATGGTTGTCAGGGTATCCGGAAAGGTGATTTCCTGCAGTGCCACGCAGCACGCAAAGGAAGCATTCCAGATCTCCGTAAGTCCATTGCCGAGATCCACTTCTCTGAGGGAACGGCAGTAGGCAAACGCATAATCATCTATGTAACGCAGGGAGTCCGGGAGCTGCACGCTCTCGACATCGGCATAGGCAAATGCCCACGCATCCACGCCGTACACGCCCTCCGGAAGGATGACCGCCTTCAGCTCTGCATGGGAGAAGCAGCCGGGTGCAATTTCATCCACGCCCTCCGGTACAGTATAGCTGTCGGCTGCCTTTGCGGCAGGGTAGGCATACAGAAATGCGTCACCGTCCGCAAGCAGAACGCCGTCCTCGGTGGTGGAAAAATAGGGGTTTCCCTCTTCAACGATGAATTCCTCCAGCGAGGTGCACTGCATGAACACGCACTCGCCCATCGAATCAACCGTTGCCGGAATGATGATGCTTGTCACATTATTGGCGTTGACGAAGGCACCGTTTCCGATATAGGTGACCTTCATGCCGTCAATTTCCGAAGGAATGGTCAGCGCACCCTCATACTCGGATGTGGGGACGAAATCAATGATCATCACCGTACCATCCCCATTATCCTTGTATTTGTACAAGCCGTCCTCGGTGGTCGGGCTGGTGGCTTCTTCTGTGATTTCTTCGGTTGCTGTCTCATCAGCTGCCGCTGTGAGAGGTGCCGCTGCAAGCAATGCGCAGGTTGCTGCAGCGAGCAGTTTCAGATAAAACTTCATGATCGTCTTCCTCTATGTACAATACAATTATTCTACAGTCACGGATTTTGCGAGATTTCTCGGCTTATCCACATCCGTGCCCTTATAGACAGCGGTGTAGTAGGCAATCAGCTGCAGCGGAACCACTGCGAGCATCGGCATCAGAATATCCTCGAATTCCGGCAGACCGAACTTCTCGTCCGCTACATCCTGCTCCGGTTCATACTTGTCATCGCAGATGAGGATGACTCTTGCGCCTCTTGCCTTCACTTCCTTGATATTGCTGATGGTCTTGTCGAAGAGCTTTTTCTGGGTTGCCACAGCGATCACGGGCATATTTTCTGTAATCAGGGAAATGGTGCCGTGCTTGAGCTCACCGGCTGCATAGGACTCAGAATGGATGTAGGAGATTTCCTTGAGCTTGAGGGAGCCTTCCTGGCTCAGTGCATAATCCAGACCTCTGCCAATGTACAGCAGGCTGTCTGCGGTAATCAGGGAGGAGGCAATGTACTGGGTGCGTTCCTTGTTCTCAAGGATTTTCTCGATCTCATGCGGTGTATCCTGCAGGAGTGCTGTGAGTCTGCGGCATTCTGCTTCATCAATGGAGCCGTTTGCCAGCGCAAGCTCAAAGGCAAAGAGATACATTACCGCAATCTGCACCATATACGCCTTGGTGGAGGCAACGGCGATCTCAGGGCCTGCATGGGTATAAATGAGCATATCCGCTTCTCTTGCGATGGAGCTGCCCTTTGCATTGACAATGGCAAGGGTCTTTGCACCGAGCTGCTTTGCAAGACGCATTGCCGCAAGGCTGTCGGCGGTTTCGCCGGACTGGGAGATGATGATGACAAGATCACCCTCGCCCACAAGCGGATCACGATAACGGAATTCAGACGCAATATCGACATTAACCGGAACCTTTGCAAGCTTCTCAATCACATACTTGCCCACGATGCCGGCGTGCATGGCTGTACCGCACGCAACGATGTGGATCTTGTTGAACTGGAGGAGCTTTTCGGGGGTAATGCCGCATTCCTCAAGATTCGGCAGTCCATCTGTAATTCTGGGCATGATGGTCGTCTTGATGGAGGTGGGCTGCTCATAGATTTCCTTGAGCATGAAGTGCTCATAGCCGCACTTTTCCGCAGCACTCTCATCCCAGTCAGCGGTCTTGAGTTCCTTTTCGATCTGCTGGTAGTGCAGGTCATAGATCTTGGTGCCGCTCTTGGAAAGAACTGCAATCTCATCATGCTCGAGAAGATAATAATTCTTTGTATACTTCAGAATTGCTGTCACATCGGACGCAATGAAGCTCTCGTCCTCGCCGACGCCCACAATCAGGGGGCTTTCACGGCGGACTGCAAATACTCTGTCGGAGAAATCTGCAAAAATAATACCCAGCGCAAAGGAGCCTTCCAGCTCGTGCATGGTTTCTACAATCGCATCAATGGGATTGCCGTGGTTGTTCTGGTAGTAGTAGTCCAGCAGCTGTGCCACAACCTCGGTATCGGTATCACTTGCAAAGCTTC
>JAZQAA010000210.1:0-5257 GCA_045544975.1 Oscillospiraceae bacterium
ATCAGGCGTATGGAAACCTTGATTTCACGGCGCTTACGCATTTGAATATTGCGTTTTGCAATCCTGACACGGAGGGCAACCTTTCCTGCTGGATACCTGATAGTGAAATGAAAAATATCGTGAGCAAGGCTCACAATTCCAATGTTAAGGTCATGGCGGCACTTGGCGGCGGCGGCGGATGTGACGGCTATCTGCCTCTCATTGATACACCGGAGGAAATGGCAAGTTTCAATGAGAACATCATGAGCTACTGCGAAACATATCATCTTGATGGCATTGACCTCGATATTGAGCTTGGTTCCAGTCATGAGATTTGGAATTATTATGCAGACTGGGTCGCATCCCTGAGGGAGCTTTGCGATGAGCGCGGTTATGAACTTTCTACTGCAACGGCTCAGTGGGTTGCGGTGAATGTAACCCCTGAGACCTTTGCGCTTTTTGATTTTGTGAATGTCATGGCGTATGATAACGATGCAGACGAAAGCTCTCACGCCGATATGGAGTTTGCGCAGACCTCGCTGCAGTACTTCAATGTGCAGAAGAAAATTCCGAAGGACAAGCTTGTGCTGGGTGTGCCTTTCTATGGCAGAGGTTACACTGCTGACGGTGCCCTGGACTGGAATTCTTATGTTGCCTTTTCTGAGCTGATTGCATCGGATTCAGCGAATTATAATGCGGATCTGTACAATGGTATTGCCTATAACGGAGCGTCTACCATGCGTGAGAAATGCACTCTGGCAAAGGAATACGGAGGCATTATGATATGGGAGCTGTCGCAGGATGCGTCGGGTGAATACTCCCTGCTTTCGCTGATCAAGGAGGAAATGACAGTTTCCGCAGTCCGCGGCGATGTGAACGCTGACGGAGCATTGAATGTTTCCGATATTGTTATGCTGCAGAAGTGGCTGCTTGCTGTTCCGGATGTAACACTTGCTGACTGGCAGGCGGGAGATCTTTGCGAGGATAACAGACTGGATGTATTTGACCTGTGTCTGATAAAGCATGAATTACTGAATGAATAAAAAAACACCCCACAAGGCGTGCGGACCAAAGCGGTCTGCCGGCCGAAGTGGGGTGTTGTCATATCTATTCTGCATTTACCTCCATCCTATTACGAAATCGGAATGCTATCGACCACCTGGTTGATGGGGACTATCGGGATTCTGGCCGTTCTACCCAAAGTTGAATTTGGCATTTCTATACAATGCACAAAAATGGTTGACAACTTGTTATAAATATGCTATAATGTATACAATAAGTGCGAAACATGTCGTTTTCGCTCGATAGGAGGTAGTTAATTTACATGAAACGAAACGGTATTCTCAATAGTGACATTTCCCGCGTGCTTTCCTATCTTGGACACACAGATACCATCGCAGTTGGTGACTGTGGTCTTCCCATTCCGGATAGTACGGAGCGCATCGATCTTGCACTTCGATTCGGAGTTCCAGGCTTTATGGAAACACTTGAAACAGTTGCAGCGGATATGAAGATCGAAAAGATTATTCTTGCAAGTGAAATCAAGGAACAGAATCCTGACGTTTTGCGTCAGGTGCTATCTTTGTTTGAGGGGCAGGACATCGAGGTTGCTTTTGTGAGTCATACGGAACTGAAAGCAGCCACTGCCGAATGCAAAGCGGTAATCCGAACTGGTGAAACAACCCCGTATGCAAATATTATTCTGCAGGCAGGGTGCATATTTTCCTAATTAAAGGAGCGTGAACAAATGAAAATTGAAATGAAAGGAATCGACAAGGCGTTTGGTTCGAATCAGGTGCTCAAAAGTGCTGGCTTTGAACTTCTGGACGGTGAAGTGCACGCCCTCATGGGTGAGAATGGTGCAGGCAAGTCCACGCTGATGAAGATTCTGACAGGCGTTTACACAAGGGACGCCGGAACGGTGATCGTGGATGGACAGGAGGTTCTTTACAAATCCCCGCAGGAAGCGGAAAAGGCCGGCATTGTGTTCATCTATCAGGAACTCAATGTTCTCTTTGATCTGACCGTAGAGGAAAACCTCTTCATGGGCAAGGAAATTACAAAGAAGTTTGGTATCTGTGACAAAAAGGCAATGCGCAAGAAAGCGCAGGAGGTCATGGACAAAATGGGCGTCAATATTCCAATCAATGCAGTTATGTCCGATTTGTCCGTTGGCCAGCAGCAGATGGTCGAAATTTGTAAAGCGCTGATGGTTGATGCCAAGGTTCTCATTATGGACGAGCCGACAGCTGCCCTTACCCAGAGCGAAACAGAGGGACTTTTCCGGCTGATCAATGACCTTCGCAAGAAGGGCGTGTCCATCGTTTATATTTCCCATCGTATGGAGGAAATTTTTGAGCTCTGTGACAGAATTACCATCCTTCGTGACGGTACATATGTTGGAACAGAATACATCAAGGATATCAACATGGATGATGTTGTCCGCATGATGATCGGCAGAGAAATCGGTGAGCGTTATCCCAAGCGTGAGAATATCAAGCTCGGCAAGGAAATGATTCGCGTAGAAGGCCTGACCAAGGGCAAGACCTTCCAGAATGTTAATTTCAGCGTGCAGGCAGGTGAAGTGCTTGGTGTATCCGGACTGATGGGTGCAGGACGCACGGAGATCATGCAGGCGATTTTCGGTAATCTGCCGTATGAAACCGGCAAGGTGTTCATTGAGGGTAATGAAGTGAAGATCAAAAATGCCCGCGATGCGATCAATGCCGGCATCGGCTTTATTACTGAGGACAGAAAGACCGAAGGACTGCTTCTTGAAAAGAGCATTTCGGATAATATTGTACTCGCAAATCTGGATAAGGTATCCAGTAAATCCGTGATCAGCAAGTCCAAGGTAGCGGACATCGTCAAGAAGGGTATTGATGAATTCCGCATTAAATGCTTCGGACCCGATCATGAATGCAATAACCTCTCCGGCGGTAACCAGCAGAAGGTAGTATTTGCGAAATGGGTTTACACCGATCCGAAGATTCTGATTCTGGACGAACCGACCAGAGGTGTGGATATCGGTGCGAAGAAAGAAATTTACAGTGTAATCAACGATCTGGCAGCCAAGGGTGTTGCGATCATCCTTGTTTCCTCTGAACTTCCTGAGGTTCTGGGCATGAGCGACAGAATCATGGTAGTGCATGAGGGTCATGTGACAGGCATCATTGATGCAGCAGAAGCCGATCAGGAAAAGGTAATGACATTAGCTACAGGAGGTACTTTATAATGGCAAAAGCAGCAACAGCAGCTCCCGCTAACAAGAAGAGCTGGACATCATATATCAGTGAATACGGCGCATTTCTCGCGCTTATGCTCCTCGTGGTTCTGATTAGTATTATCAGCCCCGAGTTCAGAACGGCAGGCAACTTCCTCAACCTCCTCAGACAGGCAACCTTTAACGGTCTGATTGCTTTCGGTATGACCTGTGTCATTCTTTCCGATGGTATTGACCTGTCCGTAGGTTCCACCCTTGCCTTGAGTGCAGTCATCTGTGCAAAGCTTATGACAAACGGTATTCCCGCAATCGTGGCAATGTTTGTTGCTCTGATCATAGGCACCCTGCTTGGTGTAGTCAGTGGCTTACTGGTTACCAAGGGCAGACTTCAGCCGTTCATTGCGACCCTCGTTACAATGACCGCTTATCGTGGTCTTGCAATGATTCTGACCGATGGTAAGCCCATTTCCCGTCTGGCAGAAGTGGCAGGCACCAGTGCTAACCAGTTTGCATTCAAACTTGTCGGCAGAGGTAATTTCTGTAATGTTCCGATCCCGGCGATTCTTCTGATCATTGCTCTTTGTGTATTCTTCTTTGTTCTGAACAAGACCACCTTCGGCAGAAAGCTCTATGCAACCGGCAGTAATGCCAAGTGCGCAAAGCTTGTGGGTGTCAACATCACCAAGACAAAGATTATCGTATATGCAATCTCCGGCTTTATGTCTGCACTGACAGGTCTGCTTCTGATCTCCCGTCTCGACTCCGCACAGCCCACTCTTGGTGATGGCTATGAGCTGGATGCGATCGCAGCAGTTGCACTCGGCGGTACATCCATGAGCGGCGGCCGCGGTAAGATCACCGGCACAATCGCAGGCGTTCTGATTATTGCAGTTCTGAACAATGGTATGAACCTGCTTGAGGTTTCTTCCTACTATCAGGATGTCATTAAGGCAGTTGTAATTCTGGTAGCAGTACTGTCCGACCGCAAGAGATAACATATCCATTCTACATAGGAGGTACATTTCATGAAAAGATTTTTAGCGATCGTCCTGAGTATGGTGATGATGATCTGCCTGTCCGGCTGTGCTCTGATTACCATTGACGGCGAAAATAATGGCAATGTAAGCGATTACGAAGGCAGCGGTGCGATCGGACTTTCCGTATCCACCCAGAATAATCCCTTTTTCGTAACACTTGTTGAAGGTGCAAAGGCTGCAGCTGCAGAAGCTGGTGTAGAGCTGATTGTGGTAGACGCAGGCGATGATGCATCCAAGCAGGTAAATGACATCGAGGACCTTGTACAGAAAAAAGTCAGTGTTCTGATTGTGAATCCCGTTGACTCCGATGCAGTAACAAGTGCTGTTCAGAGTGCTGTGAATACCGGTGTTAAGGTGATTTCCGCAGACCGTGTTGTAAACGGCGTTGATATCGACTGCCAGATTGCTTCCGATAATGTTCTCGGTGCAGAGCTTGCAACACAGTTCATCGTTGATCAGCTCGGTGAAGGCGCAAAGGTTGCTGAGCTGCAGGGTACAAATGGTGCATCCGCAGCAATTGACAGAGGAACAGGCTTCCATAATATTGCTGATGTAAGTCTTGAAGTTGTTGCAAGCCAGACCGCAAACTTTGATCGTACTGAGGGCATGAATGTTATGGAAAATATGCTTCAGTCCAATGGTGATATCCAGGCTGTTTTCGCAGCAAATGATGAGATGGCACTCGGTGCTGTCAAGGCAATTGCTGGTGCGAAAAAGGATATCGTTGTCGTTGGATTCGATGCAACAGATGATGCAATCGCTTCCATTCTGTCCGGTGAAATGGATGCAACCATTGCACAGCAGCCTGACCTGATCGGTGCAACTGCTGTTGAGACGGCAATCCGTCTGATGAATGGTGAATCCGTTCCAAAGTCCATCCCTGTTGAGGTTACTCTGATTACAGCGGCGAATGCAGGCAATACTGGTAATGATGCAGCTGCTTGCAGCTGCGGCGACAATTGCGAGTGCCCTGAAGGCTGCTGCTGCTGCAAATAAGTCAAGTCGGATCGTAGCCATG
>JAZQAA010000211.1:0-1810 GCA_045544975.1 Oscillospiraceae bacterium
AGTACACAGCGGAGCGCTTGACCATGCCTGCGGAGAAGGAGTTTCCCCACCTGTTCCGCTATGGAACGCTTATGGGAATTCCGGATGAATCACAGGATCCCCTCATCGGCAGGGAGGAGGAAACAGAACGGCTGATGCAGATTCTTGCGCGCCGGACAAAGAATAATCCCTGCCTGATCGGTGAGCCGGGTGTCGGAAAAACTGCCGTTGTACAAGGCGCGGCACAGCGATTCGCAAGGGGGGATGTTCCGGAACAGCTGCAGGGAATGTGGATTTTCTCGCTTGATTTAGGAGCACTTCTGGCAGGTGCCAAGTACCGCGGAGATTTTGAAGAACGCCTGCGTGCCTGCATTGATGAGGCTGTCAGAAGCGGGAAAATCATTCTCTTCATTGACGAACTGCATACCATCGTTGGTGCAGGTGCAGCGGAGGGCGCGATTGATGCGGCTAATCTCCTCAAGCCACGTCTTGCAAGGGGGGAGCTGCGTATTATCGGTGCAACAACGCCGGATGAATTCACCTGCAGCATTGAAAAGGACGGTGCACTGGCACGCCGTTTTCAGGCAGTGCAGATTCATGAGCCGGACAGCGATGCTGCGCTTGCGATTCTGCGTGGACTGCGTGAGCATTATGCGCAGTTCCATCGGGTGATTCTGCAAGATGCCGTTCTTGAGGAATGTGTTCGCCTTGCCGGAAGGTACCTCACGGACAAGCATTTCCCCGATAAGGCGATTGACCTGATGGATGAAGCCTGCGCAAGAGCCTCCATGCGAAGCAGGGAACAGGGCGATCCGGTGGTTTCTGCGGAGGATGCCGCAGTAATTGCGGCTGTTCGCACAGGAATCCCCCTGCAAAAACTGACCCAGAGTGAACAGGAACGCCTGCTTGCCCTGCCGGCAATGCTCCGTGAAAGAATTGTCGGACATGATAAGGCGATCACCCAGCTTTGTGATGCTGTCAGCCGAGCAAGGAGCGGCTTTAGGGATCTGCATCGGCCGGTTGGTTCCTTCCTCTTTCTCGGACCGACAGGTGTTGGAAAAACAGGGCTTGTGCGTGCGCTGACGGATTGTCTCTACGGCAGCGAGCAGGCACTTCTGACGGTGGATATGTCCGAATATATGGAACAGCACGCTGCTGCAAGGCTGATTGGTGCACCGCCCGGCTATGCAGGTTTTGAAGAGGAAACGCCATTCTGCAAGCATCTGCGGCGCAACCCCTGCAGTGTGGTGCTCTTTGATGAGATTGAAAAGGCGCATCCGGATGTGCTCCGGATTCTGCTGCAGATTCTGGAAGATGGCACACTGACGGACGGCTCCGGCAGACGCATCAGTCTGCGCAGCTGCATGATCTTTTTAACTTCCAATGCCGGGATGCATGGGAATTCCGGCAATGTAGGATTTCTGTCTGCGCCTCGGCAGGATACGGAGGAACTGCGGAATGTGCTTTCTCCGGAGCTGCGCGGCAGAATTGATGAAACCATTGTATTTGAAAAGCTTTCACAGGAGAGCCTGTGCGCAATTGCTATGCGGCAGCTGCAGCTCGCAGCTGCTCGAGCGGAGCAGCTTGGAGTACAAATTGAAATTACTCCCGAAGCGGCACAGGCAGCTGCGTCCTGTCCGGAGACTGCACAGTACGGTGCCCGTCCCATCCGACGCTTTGTGACGCAGGAAGTGGAAAATACCCTTTCCAGAATGTGGCTTTGCGGAGAACTGCATTCCGGTGATCGGATAGTGATTACAGCAAGGGACGGAAAGCTTCAATGCCTGCTTCCTTCTGCAGTCACTTAAGGCAACACCGCACAAAGACCGCC